>JAIOHN010000217.1 GCA_019912985.1 Anaerolineae bacterium
GAATTATTCCCCGAACCGCCGCGATCCCAATTATCCTATCTTCAGCGAATGCTCATCCCCGGCGCGCGCTGGCCGCGAACCGCCGACCAGTCCTGGTCGCCAGCGATGTGGCGGGCGATTCAGGCGCGTTTAGCCACCGAAAAATACGATGTCGTCCACCTCTTTGGCGGGGTACAGATCTACGAATTTCGCTATGCTTTAGGGAATATTCCGGCCATTATCACCCCCTATGAAAGCTACAGCCTCTACCTCCGTCGCCAGATCGACTCTTCCGGCGAGAACTTTACTCAACACTTAGCACTCAGCACTCAGCACTTTCTCGCCCGCCGCTTCGAGTCCTTCATGTTCACGCCCTACCACAAAACCGTCGTCGTCTCGGATCGCGATCAGGCCGAACTGCTCGGCATCAACCCGGCGCTGCCCATCAAGGTCATCCCCAACGGCGTCGATACCTACGAATTCAGACCGCGCCCGACTCGCCGCATCCCGGCGCTGTTGTTCGTCGGCAATTACGAATACCCGCCTAATGTCGATGCAGCACTGCGGTTGGCGCGCGAGATTTTCCCGGCGGTGCAGGCAAAAATTCCCGATGCGCATTTGTGGCTGGTGGGCAATGCTCCTACACCAGACATGCTGGCCTTAGCCAACGACTCCATTCGCGCCACCGGGCGCGTGCCCGATGTGCGGCCTTATCTGGCGCGAGCGGGAGCCTTTGTCAGTCCGCTGCGGCTGGGGGCAGGCATTAAAAATAAAGTGCTGGAAGCGCTGGCGATGGGCTGCCCGGTCGTCGCCACGCCGTTGAGTGTGGATGGAATCGCCGTGACCGACGGCCACGATGCCCTCATCGCCGATGGGGATCAACTGGTCGAAATGATTGTCCGCGTTTTAGGCGATACCAACTTGCAGCAGCATCTCTCCATAAACAGCCGCACATTGATCGAATCACACTATAGCTGGGATCACGTCGCCGAACGCTACCTGGCACTCTATGATGAAGTAGCCCGTACATAAACAAATCTCGGTAGCTGCAAAACCGGTTTTGCTCCCCTCGCCGCTTGTGGGTTCAATCTCCGACAGTATTAAGGGAGAGGGGGAAGGCAGGCAAAAAACAGAGATAATCGCGGGTCAGGTTGCGTAAGCGGCGAGAGACTTGACCCATGCAATGTTCCCACAGACGTAAGCCGAGCCGAAACAGGGAATAGGTCGGCAGGCGACCTTTGGTGACTTGACGGGCTAAATCGGCATCGGAAGCCACCAGGGTTCCGAGGGTGAGTACCCAGGCATAGGCTAAAGCCAGCACCAGCAGCAAGCGATTGGCATGAGCCGGTGTCCAGATACGCGAAGCCTGCCATTGCCAACCGTCACTCTTCAAATCACGGAAACCGGCCTCTTGCCAGTAACGCACGGCGTAATCCCAGCCGGTTACCCAGGGGCAGTTGGTGACCAGACACCAGCATTCGGCATAGGCTTCTCCCCACACGACCAATACTCGGCCATCCAACCAACCGGCTTTCTTAAACACCTTGCCGCTGCCCTGCCAGGTCTGTCCGGCCTGGGTCACGAGTGCGGCCAGGGGACAGTCCGGTTGTGCCTCACGCCGCAGGCGGGTGTTCTTTTGCACGCGCACCTCGAAATACCAGCCCATATCTGCAATGCCACGCAGCAGATCAGGTGATGTACCAATGCCCCGATCCGCTTGGACCAGCGGGATGACCCCCACTGGAATGGCTGGCGCGACCCAACTCAACAACGTGCAGATCAAGTCCACCTGTTTCATCGGCCAGGCGTTGGGCAGATAACACCAGAATGCCAGCGGAATGCAGCAGCCTCGGTAAGCCAGCCCGACCACCATCACGCTCAAATGGTTGGCAAGCTTGGTCTCATCCACCAACAGGATGAGCCGTTCGCCGCTGTATTGGCTCAATACCCAGCGCGCCCAGGCTTTGCAGCAGTCCTGCCAGTCGATCCGTTCGTTGTCCAAAAAACGTTCCAGTCGGCGCTGCACCGTGTCCGCTTTCCCCACTAACGGCAGTTTCTCGGCTACTCGGCTGGGCGCACACTGCCGCGCCAACACCACCCCATAACTGTACAAGGCTAATCCCAACACCTGCCAGCACCCCAAAAACCCGAATGCCTGCCGTACGCTCGCTTGCCAATGGTACAATTCACTCAGACTCATCGGACATCTCTCTTCTTGGTCGTTGAAAGATGTCCTTGAGTCTACCCCTTTCCCTTAATACTGTCGGACTGTGAACCA
>JAIOHN010000218.1 GCA_019912985.1 Anaerolineae bacterium
GTTCAATGTGTGGCAGTGGAAATACACCGATAATCCCCTGCGGCTGCTGGGTGTCGCTGATTGAGCGCATGATGTCCTCAGAAACCGCATCACCTTCGACACCCAGGTCGGTGAGCATCTGTGCTTGATCGGGGGTGTGCAGCACATATGCCGGTTGGTGTCCGGCGGCCAACGCATCACGCACCAGCCGGACACCCTCAAGCACGATAAGGCCCTCTTTTCGGCGGCGTTTGGCCTGGGCTTGCAGCAGACGCACCTGTTTCACGCGGTCATTCTGAGCGCTGGTAATCATGTGTGTAGGTGATTCCTCGGTAATTACATGCTGTCATCATAACGTGCTGGGCGCTGAAAGCAAAAGAAGCGGAGCCGTATGATTACGACTCCGCTTGGTGGGTGCTACAGAATAGCGAAACGGTTTGCTTATTGATTCATCTGGCTGAGCGTGGCGAGCTTGTTAAAAGTCTCGATGTCACGCACAGCGATGTCGGCCAGCATCTTGCGGTCCAGCTCGACGTTGGCCTTCTTCAACCCATGAATCAAGCGGCTGTAGTTCATCCCATTCATCCGTGCGGCAGCGTTAATGCGCGCAATCCACAGGCGGCGCAGGTCACGCCGACGTGCGCGACGGTCACGATAGGAATACCACAGGCTCTTCAGCATCGCTTCATTGGAGCGGCGGAACAGGCGGCCACGGGTACCCCACTGGCCTTTGACCATATTCAGGACTTTTTTATGCCGCCGCCGCCGGGTGTAACCGGTTTTTGTTCTTGCCATGATTGATTACTCCTTACAGCAAACAACCAGAGCGTAAGCCCTGGATGTTTTCACATTCCTGACGTACAACCCGGAGATCAGGCCGGGGGATTGGCTTTATAATGCTTCAGATAAGGTGCCAGTGCTTTCACACGCTTCACTTCACTGCTGGCTACAGGCAGCATGGTGGTGAACTTGGCTTTCGTCCGCCGGGAGGTGCGACGGCGCAGATGGCTCTTGCCACCCTTGGTGCGCACGACTTTACCACCACCGGTCACCCGAAAACGCTTGGCAGTTGCCTTATGTGTTTTGAGTTTATACTTCTTACCCACGATTATACTCCAGAGTCTCTACTTTTTATTCGAGTTCGGCGCCAGGATCATCAGCATACTGCCACCTTCCATATTCGGCATCTGCTCCACTAATGCGACGTCTTTTAACTCGTCCGCAATGGCTTTCAGCCGATCCTGACCAATTTCAGGATGATCACGCTCGCGCCCGCGAAAGCGGACACGAACTCGAACTTTCATACCACTTTCAATCCAACGACGTGCATCGCGGATTTTGAATGACAGATGATGATCGTCCGTTTTTGGACTGAGCTGAATTTCTTTGACCTCAACCGTCTTCTGTTGCTTACGCGCCCTACGTTCGCGGCGCTGCCGCTCGTATTGAAACTTCCCAAAGTCCATGATCCGGCACACTGGCGGTTTCGCATTTGGCGAAACTTCTACCAGGTCCAGCCCTTTGGACTCTGCCAACTCCAACGCTTCCCGCAGGGTTATGACCCCTACATTCTCATTGGTGTCCGTAATTAAACGGACTTCACGGGCACGTATCTGCTCATTAGTGCGAAATTCTGAGGTACTTATAGCTCCGTCACCCTCTCTAATAACTTTTTACGATCACCAAATAACGCTCAACATGATGAATTGGCGCGATAGAAACCACATAAATTATACAATTTGCGGCTTTGATTGAGCTGTGCCTGGCACAACGTCACTCAAGGGGTATCACGCGAAAACACCGTGCCTTTTACATGGTGTTGGGGATTATAGCATAAACTACAATCAGGATGCAAGGCAGCAATACGACTCATCAGGGGTCAAAACAGGCTGTTTTCAGGTGGAGAAGGCTGCCTTTAAGACGTCCATCCGCTACCCAGGACAAATCACCACTCGGGTTTCGATGGGTATTATACCACATGCAGCTCAGAGGGCTGCAATCAATAGCCAATATGATGCTACGCGATTTCTTGCTCTGGGATGTTGGACTGGGCCAAGGCGAACTTGCGGATGTCTTTCAATGCTTCTCCATACAGGGCGATAAGCTCATCATCGCTGCCTTTGAAGCGCCGCAGAGTCTGCATCGCACAGGTGGAGCAGCCGCGCATAGCGCGATAGCTATCGGTTTCGCAGCCCATGCAACCGTCAAGTCGGATCATCATCAACATAAATGCCAGATTTTCCTCATGGCATTCCGGCAGTGTCAGCACATGCTCGACTAATGCCTGCCACTTGGCACCGCGCAGCTTGCGCAGGGAAGGGATTACGCGGTGGGGAAATAATAAAGCATTATCTGTATACATAATCTAAATTTCCTTCAGTGTCTGTACGGGGCCACTCTCCCGCACATTGCCTCGCGTCGGAAAAGTGACAGAGAATGTCACATTTCACAAATCTACAATAGCATGATTTGTTAACGGAAACACAAAAGGGTTAGAGGATTCTAGCGGTTGTAATGGACTTTTTATATGTATTACATTGTGTTAAGGCTTGTGGCTTAAGGTTTCCAGAGTGTTACCGCGATGTAACGTTCACCCTTTGGCTGATCATTGTAGTAATAAACGATGACCACGGTCCCATCCGGGCGCTGCATCGCACGTGGATAGCCCAGATCGTGACTGCCGCCATCAGCTCGCAAAATGATCGCTTCTCCCCAACTCAAGCCCTCATCTGTGCTCAAACGTGCACGAATGCCAGCGGGCGCATCGCGGTAGCCGTATATCAGACACAGACGGCCATCCTGCAAACGCAGCAGCACGGGGGGATTGCCCCATCGCCCCAGTTCCGGCGCGGGTGTGCTGAGGTAGCGCCAGGTCTGGCAGTCATCATCACTGGCATAGAGGTCAATCCAGTAGCGCCCATCTTCTGCACAGCGCCGCGCCACCAGTGTCTGGCCTTCAGGTAGGCGCAGGCTGGCAGGCATGATCGCGTAGCCTGCTGGTTCTTCGCCAATCCATGAACGAAACTGGAAACTTTGCCCGCCATCAACGGTCCGAGCGCACAGAAGGCGTCCTTCGTTGCCGTTGCTTTTGACCGCTGTGAGGAATAATGTACAGGTGTCCTGATCACTTACGAGATAATCTGTCCGTGCGGCGATACCGGGTGTGTCAAACAACGGCAGTTTGTACGGCCCGTCCCATGTGCGGCAGCGATCAAACGAGGTATAGAACCAGGAGATCGCACCTGCTTTCAAACCAGTCCGTGCGCCCATCAGTGCAAAATCGGGGTGAAGGAAGTTGATCCCACCTGGACAGTCAATCAGATCTTGTGGCTGGCCGATTTTTAGCGTGTCGTCGACATGCTCATCGACAGAGACGGCCCGACCGTCAGGGAGCGGATAGGTCGCGGGGTCAACTTGCCAGCTTTCGCCACCATCCAGGCTGCGTGCCAGCATACCCGTAAACGGGCGAGTCCGATCCACAGCGTGAACGCCCTCATCCCGATCCTTATACCAGCCCACTGTAAACCCAACTACAATTTCCTGACCCCAGGACCAGATGCCATAATTCGCGGGCCAGCCTGCGAAGCGCTGTGGATCACGATAGAGTGTAAGATGATGCATTATTCAATCCTGCGCACTTCGATGTTGTTCTGGCCCAGGGCGATTTCCATAACCATATTGATGACGCTGACGATGATGCCGCCCAGAATAGCCCACCAGAAGTTGTCAATCTGCAGTAGTTCGGGCAGCAGCGCGGCAGTAATCCACAGCATCAGGCCGTTGATGACCAGCACAAACAGGCCAAGCGTGAAGACCACCAGTGAGCAGGTCAGCAGGGCAATGATGGGTTTGATCAGCGCGTTGACGATGCCGAAAACAATCCCGATAAGGATAAAGGTGCCGAGATCATTGTTGGTTACATGGAAGCCCGGCAGCAGCCGCGCCACGATTCCAATCGCAAGCGCGTTCACCAGCAACCGTAAAAGTACATAAGCCATCTAAAAAATCCTTTTAATCTGCGTTGGAAAGTGGTGTCCCTGCCGGGACCCACCATATTAAAACAGACTCAATTGCTGTGGCGAGAGGGGATCATCCTCATCGTCCTCGTCGGGCAGCGTGTCATCCTCGTCAACTGCCTCAGATTCTTCCAGCGCTTCCTCATAAGTTGGTGGCAGATCGGTCTGTGGGTCTTCAACCTCGACAGCCTCTGCAGGGACCTCAACCCCGGCGTGAACCGTGGGTTCCAGCACATCCATGTCCGGTACGAAGTCCTCATCGACATCGTCTACATGCATCGTTGCCCGCACACGTAGCTCAGCCAGCTCTTCATCTGTAAAGCCGACATCATGCATCACACGGGTGAGCGAGGGGAGCGTAATATCATCGCCGCTGCGGACGACATGCATAAACTGCTCGCGCAGGCAGTCACGCCAATCATCAGCAAATACATTCATGGCAGCACCTCAAAACGCTGCTTCCACTGCGGGACATCGACACGCATGGTAAATTGCTGTTTCAGGTCGTTTGCCAGTGACAGCGCGGATTCTTCTTCGCCATGCACCAGGAATGTGCGGTGCGGCTTGTCTTTGATGACATTGACCCAATCGAGCAATTCGTCGCGGTCAGCATGGCCGCTAAACCCATTGAGGACTTCGATGTGCGCATTGCTGTGATATTCCTCGCCGAAGATGCGCACGACTGGTTGATGGTCGACCAGCTTACGGCCCAATGTGTTCTCCGCCTGCCAGCCAGTGATGAGGATCGTATTCTTGGGGTCTTCGATGTTGTTCTTCAGGTGATGCAGAATACGCCCGGTTTCAGCCATGCCGCTGGCGCTGATGATAATGGCAGGTTCACGCAGGAAGTTGAGCTTTTTGCTTTCCTCAACATGCCGTGTATACGTCAACCCGCTGAATACAAACGGGTCCTGACCGCTGTCGAGCACAAAGTCGCGCGTTTCAGCGTCATAACATTCGGGATGCAGCCGAAACACAGCGGTGGCGTCGATTGCCAGGGGGCTGTCTACAAAGATAGGCATACGGGGTATGTCACCCTGTGATGCCAGCAGGTTGAGTGTGTACACGATTTGCTGCGTGCGGCCCACGGCGAAGGCAGGCATGATGACTTTGCCATCGCGTTTATAGGTTTCGTTGATGATCCGTTCGAGTTCCTTGTTGGCGTCGGGATAGGGCGGGTGCAGCCGGTTGCCGTAGGTGCTTTCCATAATCAGCACATCGGCAGATTCGACTGTTTCCGGGTCGCGGATAATGGGAATCCCGCTGCGACCCAGGTCACCGCTAAAGACCAGCCGAATATCACGATGCGCATCTTCATCTTCAATATCCAGCACGACGATGGCGCTGCCAAGCATATGCCCGGCATCCAGCAGAGTCAGTGTGACGCCTTTCGCGATTTTTCGCGGACGGTGATAGCTCTGGTCGGTGAAATAATCCAGGCTGTCGAGTGCATCCTGTTGGGTGTAAATCGGCTCGACAGGTGGTTCGCCACGGCGTTTGCGACGTTTATTCAGATACTCCACATCACGTTCTTGAATATGACCGCTGTCGAGCAGCATCGTCGCGCACAGATCCCGTGTGGCGAATGTGGTAACGATTTCGCCGCGAAAGCCGCTTTTGACGAGATTGGGAATATTGCCTGAGTGGTCGATGTGGGCGTGTGAGAGCACCATCACATCCACAGAAGCGGCGTCAAAGGGCAGGTGCTGGTTGCGTTCGTAAGCGTCGGCACGCCTTCCTTGATAAAGGCCGCAGTCAAGCAGAATACGCTGGCCGTTCACTTCAATTAAATGCTGCGAACCGGTTACGGTACGCGCTGCACCATAAAATGTAAGTTGCATAACTGCCCTTACTCCTTCGCGAAATCAATATTCACGCAGAACCGCAAGAATCTCATCGCCATATTGAGAGCGTTTCCAGGGACCAAGCCCTGAAATATTCTGCAAATCCTCCTGGTTGCGGGGCGCTTGCTGCGCCAGCTCCCAGAGCAGATTCTTGGAAATAATCAGTTCTGAGGTCACGCCGCGCTCGTCTGCCCGCAACCGTCGCCACTGTCGCAGCGCGGCGTATCGCTGCATCACACGCGGTGGCGCAGGCGGCTTATAGCGTGGTGGCCGGGGCGGATGTGCATTGTTTCCTGCCGCCACTGCTTCTAAGATAGCGGCTCCCTTGTGCTTGAGCAAACGTTCACCCACACCCTTTATACGGCTCAGTTCTTCCATGGTTGCAGGGGTCTGGCGTGCCAGTGTGACAAGCGTGGCGTTGCCGAGCACTTTGAATGGAGGGCGATTATACTGGCGTGCGATGTCCTCACGTGCGAGATACACCGCTTTCAGGATCGCCATCTGTCGGCGGCTGAGATGCTGTGACCGCCCGATGGGCCAGTAGCCATCCGGGTCGAACTCGCTGCTATTGGGGCTGATGTAGCAGGCCTCATTGCTGGCTTCAAGCGCTTCTTCTAATAAGCCGTTTTCCAGTAGCTTTTCATATAATATATCGCGCAGGCGTGACAGATAGTGCGTGTCCGCCTGGGCATAAGTCAGGCTGTCGGCAGGCAGCGGGCGTTTACCCCAGTTATCACGCTGGTGTCTTTTATCCACTTTGACATCAAAGAACGTCTCCAGCAGGGTATTCAATCCCGGTGCGTCAATCCCGCATAAGCGAGCGGCGATCATCGTATCAAAGACGTTAAAAACCTCAAATTGAAAGTCGCGCTTGAGACCGATGATGTCATAATCGGCAGCATGGAAGATTTTCTCAATTCGAGGATTCGCAAATAACCCGGCCAATGGCTTCATGTCATTGATTGTCAGCGGGTCGATGATATAATCTCTCTCACGTGTGGAGAGTTGTAGAAGACAAACCTGCTCCTGATAGGCATAGAGGCTGTTCGACTCGGTGTCAATCGCCAACAGGTCTGCTTGCTCAAGTGATTGCACAACCCGTCGCAGTGCTTTATCTGTTTGAATATACACTGCCGGAGGCATGTAAAGGGTCTGTGTCATAGGAATCTGGTAGCACTAATTTTACCGGGTAACTATATCGGCCTAAGGGGGTTCTGAAAAGCCTTATCTCTGCTCTTAAAATGGCTTTTTTAGAACCGTCCGGATTTTTGACAGTGAAAAACGTTTGTGATATATTTTACATGCTGACGAGAAATCCGTTGTAGTAATCATTAGTCGATATTCTTAATTTTGGGCAGAAACACTTATTGTGTAATCACCTCCATCATTGCACAAAAGATTGAAACGTTTACCAGGAGGCAATTAGCCAATGGCTACAGCAGCGAGAGGCGCTGGCGCAGCAAGAGCTGCTAAAGCAGGACAGGCAGCGGAAGCAAGTGCTGCGGCCCCAAGCCGCCGCGAGTTTCTTTACTACATCTGGGGTGCTTCCATTCTGATGCTGGGCGGTGAGCTGACCGCGGGTATCCTCTGGTTCGCCTACCCACGTTTTCGCGAAGGTGAGTTCGGCGGTACCTTCACCATTGCTCCATCAGACTTACCGGCCCAAGGCGGATCGCCCATCTCCAAACCGGAGGGCCGCTTCTGGCTTTCCTACCCGGAGGAAGGCTTTGTGGCCTTATATGCCGTTTGCACCCATCTGGGCTGCCTGCCAGCCTGGAATGAGCAGAATTTCCGTTTTGAGTGTCCGTGCCATGGTTCAAAATACCAGTTGGACGGAAAATACATCGAAGGA
>JAIOHN010000219.1 GCA_019912985.1 Anaerolineae bacterium
CGAATGAACTGCATGTTGATTTCTCCTACCTTTGGTGTTTTTTGATTGATTTATCAGTATTTGTCACTTATGTTTTTATCATATGCCAATCTTAAGAAAGTTAAATGAAGGTTCGTGAAAAAATTATGAAACATTACGCAATAGCCAAAAATATCTTTACTTTTGGCTATTTATTGCATCTAATGTTCTTTAGACGCAATTATTTAGGCTAAAAAAGCGCCCTATCGAGGGTGATCGCCCTACTGAAAGTGGAGATTGGTGATCATTTTCACAATATGTAGGTAAAAAGTGAGGGGAAATTATATTAAGGGATAATCCGGGGGCGTTTATTATTGCGAGCAAGCCTTAATGGAAAAGCAGCGCAATAAATGAATACAAACGCCCCCTACCCCAGGTTTTTCATCCATGAAATGAATGGCTAGACAGCACCCGTCTGCTGCTGTCGCCGCCGTGAAAGCGCGTCCACGACCACCGCTGTGAGCAGTACCAGACCGGTAATCACGAACTTTTCGCCAGATGCCAGGCCGATCAACCCCATACCATTCTCGACACTGGCAACGACCAGCGCACCCAGAATGGCGCTGGAGACACGCCCGCGCCCACCAAACAGACTGGTGCCACCGATCACTGCCGAGGCAATCGCGTACAGCAGCAAGCTGCCACCGCCTGCGTCGGTCGCAACTGATTTTAGCCGCGATGCCAGGATGATTCCGCCACAGCCTGCCATCAGGCCGGAGATCATGAACACAATTACCCGAATGCGCTCGACACGGATACCAGCACGGCGCGCTGCTTCCTTGTTACCACCAATGGCATAGACATAGCGGCCAAAACGCGTGCTTTCTGCCACATAAGACAGGATCAGCAGCAAGGCGATGATAATGACCGCAACCACTGGCATTCCTACAATAGGAGGAGCCTGAGCAGTCAAGGCACGGTTGATATTGAATACATAGGCAAGCCCTGCCCCGATGATCGCAATGACGACGATTTGCGCGATCACAATCGGCATTGGCTTGGCCCGCAGCCCTGCCTCCTGCCGCTGACGCATGGCCCGGAACTGAGTAAAAGCGTAAAAGACGACGAAAACTGCCACGGCTATCCAGGTGGCTGTGGGCGACAGCAGTTCGCTGGCAAGATTACGCACCACCGGGTTTTGAATATTGACGGTGCCGCCCGGCCCAATGATGATCAGTACCACCCCATTCCAGGCCAACAACCCTGCCAGCGTCACAATAAACGATGGCAGTTGGAAGAAGGTAATCAACCAGCCGTGCAAAAACCCGATCGCCGTCGTAATCAGCAGTGCGATTGGGATCACATTCCACCAATCCACCCATGACAGCGCTGGATTGGAAAGTGAATCGCGCAAGATGATGGCGGCAAACACCCCACCCACGGCGCTGACATAGCCGATGGACAGATCAATTTCGCCCAACAGCAGCACAAAGACCACCCCGTAAGCGATCACGGTGATCCCGGCCATCTGGACCACAAGGTTCACCAGATTGCGGGGTGTCAGAAAATTCTCATTCTGTGACTGGAAAATGATCGCGATCACGACCAGCCCCAGGATAATCGGCAGCGCGCCCAGATCACCAGAGCGCAGTTGGCTAAGATACGAACGGATATATTCGGCAGGTGATTGCGACTGCTGGTTGGTTAGCAGTGTGCTTTGCGTGGTTTCGCTGCTCATGCGTCCGACTCCATCCCTGGTACACTGCTCATTTTCCCGGCAGTGATCGCATAAACAACTTCTTCCCGATCGGTATCCTTCGCCATAAAGGTATTCACCTTCTTCCCTAACCGCAGCACCGTAATCCGGTCCGCCACCTCAAAAATATCGTGGAGGTTGTGTGAAATGAGGACCACGCCCAGGTTTTTCTCCGCCAGACGCCGCACCAGGTTCAAGACCTGCCGTGTCTGCGCCACGCCCAGCGCTGCGGTCGGTTCGTCCAGAATGACAACCTTACTATTCCAGAGCACCGCCTTGGCGATGGCGACAGACTGCCGCTGTCCACCGGAAAGCGTTGCTACTGGCTGCCGCACGGACTGTACCGTCGTCACGGCCAGCTCATCCAGCGTGGAAACCGCCTGCTTCTCCATCTCGACTTCGCTCACCGGCAGCAGCCCGCGAAACCACCGCGCCAGACCAGTCGCCTTATTCTTACTGGCTTCTGCCGAAAGCGTGCGTGGCGCACCGCTGGTCCATTCGCGGCCCAGGAACATATTCGAAACCACATCCAGGTTATCAGCGAGTGCCAGGTCCTGATAAACCACCTCAATACCCAGCGCTGCCGTATCGCGCGGGCCATGGATATGAACGCGCTTCCCTTCAAAGTAGACCTCACCGCTGTCAAAGCTGTAAATCCCGGCGATCCCTTTAATCAGCGTGCTTTTGCCCGCGCCATTATCGCCGACCAGCGCATTCACTTCACCCGCATGAACATCAAAATCTACATCCGTTAGCGCCTGCACCGCGCCAAAATGTTTAGAGACCCCCCGCGTTTCTAACAACGGGGTTCCGTTTAATTCGTACTCAGACAAGTCCTTTATTCCTCGTGAATCAAAAAACGATCTTTTTCTTTTCCAGGCCGAAGCCATTTATGGCTTCAGGGCGCAGAAATCTGCGCCCTGAAGGAATTCATTCTTGTGTTCAGCTGCTTATCGTACTAACGCTGATCAGCGGGCGGGCAGAATTCTTCAAACTCACCCACGCAGATCTCTTCCCAGGTGCGGAAGCCATCGGCGATCACGGTCTCAGCGATGTTGTCCTGCGTCACCGACACCGGGGTCAGCAGCACCGACGCAATATCGTTTGTTCCGTTGTTCACACTGCCGGTTACCATGCCGGAGGTGTCTTCACCGGTCAGCAACGCCACGGCCAATCCTGCTGCCGCTTCTGCTTCGGCTTTGATCGCCTTGTAGACCGTCATGCTCTGACGCCCTGCCAGGATGTTCTGGATACCGCCAACGGTCGCGTCCTGCCCGGTCACCGGGATGAACGGCAGTCCTTGATTCTGCAGCGCGGCGATCACC
>JAIOHN010000220.1 GCA_019912985.1 Anaerolineae bacterium
CCCTTGAGCCAGAGTCAGCGCCAGTGGCCGAACCGCAGCCAAGACCGTCGCTGTGGGCAAGACTGCGCTCAGGTCACAGCGACACACAGCGGCTGCTGGAATTGGAACAGGCGATTGAGGAATTTCCCGACGCACCAGCCAACTATGTGTTGCGCGGCGAGATGTATCTGGTACAAGGCGAGAATGCGCTGGCTGTAATGGATTTTGAACAGGGCCTTGCGCTGGCCGCTGAACAGTTTGCGAGAGAAGATTGGGGCCTGATTTCCCAGGTTGTGCGAGACAGGGCGTTAAAGGGTCTCGAAAAAGCGCGCCGCAGGCTGGCAAGATAAGAAAAGAAGGGTATGCTGTACGGCGTGTACAGCGCTTTGTGGAGGCTTGAATGGCTGATACCGTCAAGATTATTATCGACGATCAAGAATATGAGGTTCCAGCCGGGATGAACCTCGTAGATGCCGCCAAGAGCATCGGTAATGATATTCCTGTTTTTTGCTACCATCCCAAGATGGACCCGGTGGGGATGTGTCGCATGTGCCTGATAGAACTGGGCAGTATTCAAAAAGATCGCGCCACTGGCGAGGTGATGTTGGATGACAAGGGCAACCCGCAGATTCGCTGGTTCCCCAAGTTGCAAACAGCCTGTACACAGGTGGTCAGCGATGGCATGGTGGTCCGTACTACGACAGAGCAGGTGGATGAAGCGCGCGAGCACGTGGTCGAGTTCTTGCTGACCAGCCACCCGCTTGATTGCCCCATCTGCGACAAAGGCGGCGAATGCCCGCTGCAAAATCTGACGATGGAGCACGGTCCTGGCCGTTCGCGCATGAATTTTGAAGATAAGATGCACCTGGATAAGCATGTGCCGCTGGGCGATCTCATCTTCCTTGATGAAGAGCGCTGCATTCAGTGCGCACGCTGCGTCCGTTATCAGTCGGAAGTAGTCGGTGATGATGTGCTGGCCTTCCATGAGCGTGGGCGCAGATTGCAGATTATCACCAACAGTGACCCCGGCTTTGACACCTATTTCTCCGGTAACACCACGGATATTTGCCCGGTTGGTGCGCTGACAACTGCCGATTTTCGCTTTGGCGCGCGCCCGTGGGAACTGACGAATATCCCCAGCATTGACCCATATGATGCTGCCGGCGCAAATATCACACTCAGCACCCGCCTTGACCGTGAAACGGGCAGTGGGCGTGCCATTATCAAACGTGTGATGCCCCGTCAGAATGAACACGTCAACGAAATCTGGATTTCGGATAAAGCCCGCTTCGGCCATCATTTCACCCGCAGCCGGGATCGCCTGCAAACACCGATGGTGAACGGCTCCAGCGCTTCCTGGAATGAGGCCTTTACCTCAGTGGCGGATAAGCTCAAAGCTGCCAATGGTGATCTCGCGATTATCGCAGGCAGCGGCCTTAGCACCGAAGATATGTGGATGCTGCGTCAGTTGGTGAGCGGTGTGGACAGCGAGCGTCTGGGTGCATGGCCGCCCACGCATGCTGGATCTGACCTTGTTGCGCAGGTCGGTGTGGGTAAGGATACGAACCTGGGCAATCTGGGCAAAGGGGATGCTGTCCTGGTGATCGCCAGCGATCTTGAAGAAGAAGTGCCGATCTGGCGGCTGCGCATCAAGCAGGCCCATGATCGCGGTGCTTATGTGGTGGTTGCTGGTTCGCGCCACACGCGCCTGGCGGATTTCGCCAGCGCCAGCGTTATTTATGAAACGGGTCATGCTGCGCATTGGCTCAACGATATTGAAAACACCGCATCCGAAATCGCTGACGCGCTGGCAAACGCTGCTAATCTGGTGATTGTCGCGGGTGCAGAAGGCTTGAATCTGGCTGGCAGCCGTGCGCTGATGCAATCAGCAGCTAACTTCCTGATCAAAACCGATCATGTGGGTAAGCCGCAGAATGGCTTGCTTTCGACACTGCCCGGCCCGAATGGCATGGGCCTCTATTACACCGGCTTTACGCCAGAAGCGACCCAGGATATTATCGCCAACCCGCCCAAGCTCCTCATCGTGGCTCAGGCGGATTTGATGATGGATGATCCTTCGGCGCTTGAATGGCTGGATAAAGTCGAAACGATTATCAGCTTCACGTTGTTCGAGGATGGCGTGGCCTTGCGTTCGTTCGCTGCGCTGCCCATTCAGAGCTTCGCTGAGCGTGATGGTACCTTTATCAATGGCGAGCGTCGTGTGCAGCGTTTCTATACCGCGCAAGGGCCGATCGGCGAATCACTCCCGGCCTGGCAGATTGCAGCCCGCTTGGGCGAACTCCTGGGGTTGGGGCGTGCCCGGCTCTCCGCAGCCGCAGTGATGCTCGACATCAGCAAGAATGTGGCTGGCTTCGAGAATATGCGTTACAAAGAACTGGCGCATGTAGAGCAACAGTCCCCGATTATCGGTGATGATGTCTTCTACGGTGGTACGGCCTATCAGAACACGGGCGGTCTCGGTGTTCAGGTAGCCACGGCTGCTGATAATGGCGAGAGCGTTAGCGCGGGTAGTGTCGAACTGGTGGATGCCCCCAAGAAGAGTAAGAGCAAGTTTTGGGTGCTGCCCACAACGCGGCTCTACAATCGTGAGCGGGTTTTCCAGCCCAGTGTAGATCTCATCATGCACCCGCGCGTATCGGACCCCTATGTCGAACTGAGCGAAGCTGATGCAAAGTCGCTGAAAGTCAAAAAAGGCGATATTGTTGAAGTCGCGGTCACCGAAGGGCCTGTGG
>JAIOHN010000016.1 GCA_019912985.1 Anaerolineae bacterium
GTAGACCATCTGGTCGAAGAGGATATTCCGGCCGCTCAACAAGAAGGTCTCACTACGACATGGGGCATAGGGCACATAGACGAGTTCATACCCCGCTTCGCCCGGAGTCCTGCATCCCTTCCTTTCATTGCAGCTCCTGTGTGCCGTCACGACGTTTTCCCAAACGTCGCGACCTCCCCGCGCTCTGGGCATGATGTGGTCGCGCGTGGCTTGGCCGCGCTCGATCCGCTCGCCGCAGTAGGCGCAGATGTGCCGGTCCCGCGCGAACAGAAGATCGTTCCTGTGGCCGAGCGGCAGCGCCACTTGTGCCCACTTCGCCATGCCTTCCGACTTGGCGAGCGCGATCACCGGCGCCACCTCGAGGATGGACCGCTCGCCGGAATGACGGTTCACGCCGCCACGCAGCACCAGCACCTTTTCGCCGATCTCCCAGGCCACCTTGTTGGCGGCCTGGTAATAGGCTGCGCGTTCCGGCGTCAGCCACCGGAACGGATTTCCAGCTACATCGAGGGCCAGAATCGAAGTCACGGCCACTTCTCCTTTCCTTCTCGTTGAAGCGGCCTAGGGGCCGCTTTTATCCCTTCACACACACCACCTGGCGCAGCTCATGGAGCACGCCCACCAGATCCTTTTGCGCCTCCATCACCAGATCGATCGGCTTGTAGGCCTTCGGGATCTCGTCGAGCACGCCGGTGTCCTTCCGGCACTCGATCCCGGCCGTCTGGGCTTCCAGGTCAGCCAGCGTGAACGCCTTCTTTGCCGCTCCCCGGCTCATGACACGGCCGGCGCCGTGCGAGCAGGAGAGGTAGGCGTCCGGGTTCCCCTTCCCTTCGACGATGTAGCTTCGCGCCCCCATCGATCCCGGGATGATTCCCCGCTCGCCCACGCCGGCGCGGGTCGCCCCCTTTCGGGTCACCCAGAAGCGCCGGCCTCCGTGCTCCTCGACCTGGCTGAAGTTGTGGTGGCAATTCACCGCCTCCCCTGCTTCCTTGACTTCGCGATCGAGCACCTCGGAGAGCGCTTTCTTGGCCAGATGCAGCATCACGTCCCGGTTGAGAAGCGCATAGTCCTGCGCCCACAACAGGCCTTCGACATAGAGTTCGAATTCCTCCGTTCCCTCATCGAGCCAGGAGAGCTGTTTGTCCGGAAGCGCCTGTCCTGCCTGGACGCCGTAGGCCATGGCCATCCGGGTTGCAGCCTCGCCAATTGTCTTGCCGGCGTTTCGCGATCCGCTGTGGAGCATCAGCCAGGCACGGGCATCCTCGTCCAGGCACACTTCGATGAAGTGATTCCCTCCACCCAAGGTGCCGATCTGCGGCCCGACACGGCTCCAGTTGAACTTCTTCTCCCACTTGAGCAGCCGGATACCGTCCGCGCGGTCCACCACGTCCTTGATGCGCCGGTCAAGCGCCTGACCGGCCAATCCGTCATGCAGCGGCCGCAGCGTCTTCGGATGGGTATTGAACCCCACAGGAACGCGCCGCTCGATGGCTTCGCGCATTGCGGCCTTCGTCGGCAGATCCTCCGCGTGGAGATCGAGACGCACCGCGCACATGCCACACGCGATATCCACACCCACGGCCGCGGGGATCAAGGCGCGCTCGGTCGGGATCACGCTGCCAACCACGGCACCCTTGCCGACGTGAACGTCAGGCATGATCGCGACGTGACCGGCCAGGATCGGCAGCTGCGAGATGTTGCGGATCTGCGTCAGCGCGTCATATTCGATCGGCACGCCTTCTGTCCACATTTTCACGTTTTCCATTTTTCTTCTCTCTTCTTCAAAAAATAAATGCTACCCGCCAGTTGTTGATATACAACCGGGCAAATTCGGACACGATTGGGATTGGCCCCGCCGGCAGGATTTGAACCTGCGACAAGCCTGGTTTCGGAAACCAGTGCTCTTCCGGGCTGAGCTACGGCG
>JAIOHN010000221.1 GCA_019912985.1 Anaerolineae bacterium
GTGGAGCTTTGTTGACCTGGGTTATCTGACCTACTACGTCTCCTATCTGCTGGCGACCGACGCCATTCAGGGCGAAGTCGGCGAGAGCTTTGTGGCTGGCCGGATGGGCGAGTACACGATTGAGGAAGACCCCACCCGTGATGGCGGCAAGCGTGTCCTGATGGGACCGTTCAGCGTCTACAACGCCGATAACTACGACGAATGGGCCACCACCGACGAGATGATGGAAGCCACCGAGGAAGCCAGCTCGTAGGCAACTCCCGTATCAAGGTATTGCAGAGGGTGTCAGCGATCTTGGCTGGCACCCTTTTTTTGTTTTGGATAAGGGCGATCCACTTCATTTAGACAAAATAGAGGATAATATTCTTTACGTAAATTCGGTCTGATAAAATAGACGTACATTATTAATATCTATATGTGTCATGCTAAAATGAGTTTACTACTCACCTGCAGAGTAACCGCCTTTAGACCGCCCACCTGTAGGAGGTTTCATGGACATCAATTGGCGTCGAGTAGGTATAATCTTCTTTCTCACCCTGGTTTTGATTATCGCATTTTTGTCTGTTGGCGTCTTTTTTGGCACGATCCCTCGCATTCCTGAAATTGTACTCCCCGTTCTGCTGGTGGGCGGCATCGCGCTGCTGCTCGTCACACTGATGATTGTCGTCATGGTGTTGGCTCAGTTGAATCTTACGGACAGTGCCCATGCTTTTGGGATGCCCGAAGGCACCATCCGCGCCATCATTGCCCTGAGTCTGATCCTGATCTTTTCGATCACCTCGCTTTACTTGCATGAACGGCTGCGCGATCCCAATACCACCGTCGTCAAGGGCCTGACACACGAGCAGTTTGACGCCATCCCTGGGCAGTCAATCATTTCCAGCCAGGCCAATCTGGAAGACCCAACCCGGATTGACGTGCTGCGGCAGACGGATAGTGAAGCCAGCAAAGATTTTGCGCAGCAGACACTCACCACCATCAGCACACTGGTGGTGGCGGTAGCCGGTTTTTACTTCGGGACTACTGCCGTAGGCGTGGCGAAAAATTCGATGTTGCAGCCCGGACTGCGCATCATTAAGCCCGAGTCGCCTGCCACCGTATCAGCAGATGGAAGCCTGCTTATCCGCCTCGACATCGCCCCCGCTGGCATGGCGGTGACGGCGCGTGCGGATACTGGTACACTTACGCAAACGGCTCAATATGATGAGTTTGAGTACAACGCGACAGGGGTATCGGCAGGGACTTCCGCCATACTGACCTTCACACTGGTGGCGAATCCGAGCATTTCACAGGTGTTGACCGTGAATGTGATCTAAACTGCGCCAGCGTGCTTGATTCCTCTGAATTCGCAGCACACGTTTGGAGGACGAGGATGAATCAATCACAGGTGGTGCTGGTCACCGGGGCTTCACGCGGCATCGGGCGCGGAGTCGCGCTGGCATTTGCGCGGCAGGGGGCGCAGATAATCGTCAACCACTATCAGGATGACGCCAATGCCGCGCAAACCGTGCAGGCGATTGAAGCCGCAGGTGGTACGGCACAGGCCGTCGAGGCCGATGTCGCGGATAGCACCCAGGTGGATGCGCTGGTGGAAACAGCGCTGACCGCTTTTGGCCGCATTGATGTGCTGGTGTGCAACGCGGGGATCTGCCCGTTCTACGATTTTCTTGATCTGCCCGAAGCGGTGTGGGACCGGACACTGGATGTCAACCTGAAAGGCGTGTTTCTTGTCTCGCAGCGGGTCGCTCGCCATATGGTCGCGCGTGGCGAGGGCGGGCGGATTATCGCCACCAGCTCCATCTCCAGCATGATGGGCGGCACGCAGCAGGCCCACTACTGCGCCTCCAAGGCGGGAATCAACCTGCTCATCAAGAGTATGGCGCTCAGCCTGGCTCCACACCAGATCACCTGTAATGCGGTGCTGCCCGGCACGGTCGAGACGGACATTAACCGCGAAGCGCTGCAAGACCCCACGCTGCGCCAGAAGCTGGAACAGGGAACGCCGCTAGGCCGCCTGGGTCAGCCGGACGACATCAGCGGGGCAGTCCTGTTCCTGGCATCCCCGGCGGCGAGCTGGGTCACGGGGTCACTGTGGGTGCTCGATGGCGGGGCGACCTCCACCCTGCAATAGGCGGCTGCGCTCAGGCCTCGCGCGGCTGCACCATTTCCAGGGTGATGTTATCGGGGTCGAGGAAATAAACGGTATAGCCGCCTTCATTGCGGCCTGCGGTGATATACACCGGCTCGGATTTGAAGCGCACGCCCAACCCCTTCAGCCGTTGGTACTCTGCGCGCAGGTCGCTCACCTGAAAGGCCATGTGGGCCGCGCCGGGGCGGTTGGTGCTGGTATCAGTCGGTTCGCCGCGTGGATTAACATATTCGATCAATTCCAGCAGATGGCCGGATGGGGTTCCCGGAAAGCTATCCAGCGTGAACAACGCCACTTTGAGATAGGCGTTTTCAAAGCCTACCTGGGTGCTGGTGTAAGGCTGGTCATGGGTCATGCGATGCACCAGTTTCAAGCCCAGGATGTCACGGTAAAACTCGATAGAACGCTCGATATTTGATACGGTAAAGCTGAAGTGAAATAAGTTCACAATCATTTTCAGCCACTTTCTACATAGAAATACGCGGGAATTATAGCAGTTGCGATTGCGACCGGCATCAAAATTGGACTGTAGACCCATGAGGTTCGTTATAATTGCGAGGGTAAACGGCGGTCATCCGCCAGCAAAAGTGGAAAGGGACTTCGTATGTCTGAGCAGCGTTATCACGTAGCGCAGTTTAATATCGCCCGGATGCGTGGCGAGATTACCGATCCGGTGATGGCTGAATTTGTCGCCAATCTGGATGCCATCAACAGCGCCGGGGAGCAGGCTCCGGGGTTCGTCTGGCGCTTCAAAACCGATGAGGGCCACTCGACCTCAGTCCGCATGTACGATGACACCTACCTGATTATCAATATGTCCGTCTGGGAGTCGGTTGATGCGTTGTTCGACTTCACTTACTACAGCGCGCATGTGGAGTTGTTCCGCAAGCGCCGCGACTGGTTTGAGAAGATGGACATCCCCTATCTGGTGCTGTGGTGGGTGCCTGCCGGTCACGAACCCACGCCTGAGGAGGGCAAGGCGCGCTTGGAGCATTTGCAGGCACACGGCCCGTCATCCTATGCCTTCACCTTCAAGCAGCGCTTTGGTGTCGAGGCCGTGACGGAGTGAGGTAGCACTACAAACGCGGCTCTGGTGGTGGCTCTTTCCCGCCATCGGTGCGCAGGGCCTTGATGACCTTCTCGATGCCTGCCTCAAAGATGGCGTTGTCATGTTCCCAGCCCTTAAAGTCGGCGGCGATGCGCGAGCGGATTTGTTGCGCTTTGCCGCTGGCGAATTCGTCGCTAAATAGAAAGCCGTCCAGATCAAGCGGAATCAGGGCAAGGACTTTCTGCTTGCGCGCTTTCATTAACTCGCGCTCCTTCTGGAAGGCTTTGTCAATCTCGTGATCCACCCACCATTTTTCCAAGAGGGCGCTGCGGGAACAGCACAGCAGAACTTTATCCCAGTAGCGGATACCGCGATCAATTTCTTCATAAATATCGTCGCCGGGGTTGGTTTGCTTCTCATCCAGCCAGCAGCGGATGCCTTGGCCTTGCAGCGTATCATGTAGTCGGCGGGCGAAGGCTTTATCATCATGGCTGTAGCTGATGAAACAGTGATAATACTGGATTGCTTCATTAACGAGCGAAGGAAGATATTTAATTAAATTTTCTGGTACGCCACAGCCGCGCAAAAACACCTCCGGGATTTTGCCTTGCGACCTGTAAAGGGTGTCAATACCAAGTGTGCTTGGAGTAGCATGTCTTACAGTTTCTAGCCCTTTGGTAGTGGATAAATCTACATCGGCGAATATCGTTCTTGAACATAACACTGAAGTAAAATCAGTGTCATCGAGCTTAGTTTCAATGAGAGTAGCCGCAATGAGATTGGCATGGCTTAGATCGGCCTCGTTGAGGTTAGCTGATTTGAGATTAGCCATAGTGAGAGTTGTGGCGTTGAGATCAGCCCGGCTGAGAATTGCCCCCTGGAGATCGGCACTGATAAGTTCTGCATTATTAATACTAGCGCCGCTGAGGTTAGCCCAGGTGAGATCAGCATGATTGAGAGTGGCTCTACTGAGATCAAACATGCTAAGATTGGTATTGCCGAGTATAGACCCAGCAAGAACAGTGTTACTAAGATCAGCAGTATAAAGATTATCATGACTGAGGCTCAGCTCATGGAGATTGGCTCTGCCTAAATCCACTGCACGTAGATCAGTATTACTAAGATCGGGTTTTATTGTTCGATTCTCTGAACGCCATTTGTTCCACACCTCAACCCCTTGCTTGAGGATTTCTAGATGTTCCGGATTTGCCATCTGCACTTTTACCCCATCGTGGTGATTGGTTAATCTTATTTTTTCCTGAATGCAGCGAAAGCGCAATTTTGTAGGAATCAAAAACGGCGATGGGGAAACCCCACCGCCGCCGTGGCTTGGATTAAGATCAACGATTAGTTATTGCTGGCGATCATGTTGCGGGATTTGACCGGGATGCTGCGCGGTTTGGCATCTTCCGCCTTCGGCAGCGTCAGGGTCAGCACACCGTCCGCATATTCGGCTTCGACATGCTCGTTATCGACCGACTGCGGCAGTTGAACACTGCGGCTGAAGCGGCCATAACGACGCTCGCGCACCAGCGACCGGGTCTTGTCATCTTCGATGACGTGCTCCGGAATCTCAGCTTCGATGGTCAGCAAACCGTCATGCACCTGCACCTGGATGTTCTCCGGTTTGACGCCGGGTAGATCAGTATGGACTACAAAGTGGTCGCCATCTTCGTGGACATCCAGCGCCAGCCAGTTGCTGTTGCCATTGTCGCCGCTCTGCCCGAATTCGCGCCAGGTTTCATCAAACAACCTGTCCATCGCATTCTGCATCGCGACCATATCACGCCACGGGTTCCAACGAGTAATTTGATTTGCCATTTTACCAACCTCCCATTAAGCTCAATTTCTTGGTTCACTGTCTAAACTAACACCGAAATGTATAAAAAATTTATGCGCTGTGTAGGAAAATCATAAAAATGCCCATGCCGTTTGCTGGCTGGTTTTTGCGCGTAGCGCTGCTGTTGGGTCTGCTGCTCGGTGGGGCAATCGCGGCCACCCGCTTGCGTGCGGGTGATGACACGCTGCGGTTGTTTTTGCTGCCGCCGGAGGGCTGCGCGGTGCCCTGCTTTATGGGAATCAGGCCCGGCGAAACCCGTGTCGAGGCGGTGCTGCGCTTGTTCGACCAGATGCCAGCCATGTCTTATGTAGTAGAAGGGGATGTGTTTGATGAAGACAGCGAGTGGGTGCGCGTCAACTGGACCTACCAGCAGCCCCAAACGATTATGCGTGGCAACGTCTATTTCACACGGCAGATCGCCCGTCATGTGACCATCTATGACATTCCGTTGGGCGAAATCTGGCTGGCGTTAGGGCCGCCGGATGCCACGCAGGCGGTCACTCAGGTGCTTTATGAGGGCGGATTTCCCATTCTCATCCCGTCTATGCACACCGCCTATTACGATGCCTACCGGCTTCGGGTGGATGCGCCAGTCAACTGTGGCAGCTTCTGGGAGATCAACACCCAGATCTCGGTGGGGGATTATCAGCGCCGCCAGGACTCGTACGTGGAGCGGGTGGCAGACCATCGCTTGCAGGCCTGTGCCGCCAGCCGCCAGCAGCATAATGGCGTTTCCCGTTTCCAGCGTGGTCAGTTTCTGAGTCGATTCTCCGTGCTGCTGAAGCTGCTATTCGTCTAAGCACCGGTTGCTCAGCGCTTTGTCAATCGCTGCGAGCAGATCAACCTGCGTAAATGGTTTGGTCAGGTAAGCATCGGCACCGGCTTCGAGTCCCTTTCGGCGGTCGTTTGGCTCGGCACGGGCGCTCAGAAAAATGAAGGGTATGGCAGCAATCGAGGGATCAGCACGGAGTTCGGAGAGGACACCGAAGCCATCCAATTCCGGCATCATAATATCACTCAGCACAAGGTCTGGCAGATGCTGGCGCGCCATTTCCACACCGATGCGTCCATTGGCTGCACCGATCGCGTTGTAACCTTCAAAGCGAAGTTGATCAACGATATCGTCAAGTAATTCTGGCTGGTCTTCAATGACAAGTATAAGACTCATGGAGTCGCCTCCTATGATCCAGTCGCGGGAATGATAATCGTAAAAGTAGATCCGACATTGATCTGGCTTTCAACGGACACAGTGCCGTTGTGTGCTTCAACTGCATGCTTGACAATGGCCAGCCCAAGGCCAGTACCCTCGACAGGACCAACATTACTGGCTCGGTGAAAACTCTTAAACAAATGGACTTGATCGGCAGGTGGTATTCCTATGCCATGATCCCTGATCTGGATGATCGTCTGCGCTTCTTCAAAAGCAAGCTTGAATTCTACAGGACTTCCCGCAGGTGAATACTTAAACGCGTTGGTCAACAGGTTGGTGATGGCCCGGTATATAAGTTTTTCGTCAACCTTCATCGGTCGCTTTTGACCAGTATAGCTGTATTTAAGTTCGTGCTGCACTTTTTGAGAACTTGGAAATACTTCAGCGATTTCGCGGCAAAGTTTTTCCATGTCTAGCCACTCAGGATCAAGCGCGCCTGCATTGGCGTCTGCGCGATTGATGGTAAGCACATCATTAAGCAATTCGATCATTCGATTAATTTGGGCGCGAATACGGTCAAAATGCGTGGTGCGCTTTTCTTCTTCCAGCCTATCATAATACAATCGCAGCGTTTCCGCACTGGATTGGATAATGGTCAGGGGTGTGCGGAAATCGTGGGATACCATCGAGACAAAACGCGTTTTCAGCTCGTTCAGTTCTATTTCTTTGTTGAGTGCCGCCCGTAAATTGGCCTCCAACAACCTGTGCGCGGTGATATCCACAATATAGGCCATCACCATCAGTTCATCATCCGTCTGTACAGGACTCAAGTCGATGTTTACAGGGATCTCATTTCCGTCTTTATGGAGGATCGTGAGATTGAGGTCTTCGGCCATTGAGCGGGCGGCGAGCGTGGCTAAATGGAGTTCCTGGCGTAGAATATTCTGGTCGCGAATATGCTTGGGTAACAGAATTTCAATCGACTGGCCGACCAGCTCCTCTTCCTTATACCCAAGTGATTTTTCAACGCGTGCATTCGTAAACACGATCTTCCCATTCGTATCCATCATCACGATTGGGTGCGGTGCAAAATTCACCAGCGCGCGATATTTTTCCTCCCGCATCTGTAATTCACGCGTCAGCTGTTTGTTGATGGTGACATCCCGCAGGCTGCAAACCATGCCATGCATCACACCTGCATCGATAATAGGTGCTAACGCCATATCCCCATCAAATATTGTTCGATCATTACGCTGCGCCGTGACTTCAACAGTTCTTGGCTGTTTTTCGTTGATGACATCGCGCATGGTGTTGATCAAGGATTCATGATCTTCTGGTATGACGAGCTTCAACAGAGATTGTCCGAATACATCGTCAATGGTATACAAGAACAATTCATCGAACGCCGGGTTAACCTGCTGGATTACCCCGTCAGAGGAGGTCAAAATGATCGTATCGCTGCTGCTGTTGAGAATGGACTCAATGCGGTTTCTGGATCGCTGAAGCTCAGACGTTCGCTCCTCCACACGTTGTTCCAGCACGGCGGCATGCTGCTCAATTTGCTCCTGGTAACGGGTCTGTTGAATGGCAATTGCCAGTTGATTAGCCACCTCGTGAGCGATTTCGATTTGTTCAGCGCTTAAAGGGGTTGGTGTATCGGTACCCAGGTTGAGCGCACTGATTAACGCACCCTGGCTGACAAAGGGTATCCATACTGACGAAAGAACAGTTTCCGTTTGAAACAACTGTTTGACGGCAGCATCTTGGGGCAGGGTAGCTACGTCTTCGATTGTGAATGTATTTCCCTCCTGAAGCGCGTGCATCAACGCGTCTGGCAAGACAGTCATCGGGAAATGCATTCCAGCGGCTAACTGGGTATTGCCCTGGCTGTGAACGCCAAGCACCTGAAGATCATTCGCCTCGAAATCAAACAGGATCACGCTGGTATGAAAGACGGAAAACTGCTGTCGAATAAATTCCAGGATAAATTCGGCAATTAACTCCGGCGACTGGAGCGCGAGGATTGCCTGGTCGATCCTGTGTAGCATTTCTAAGCGCTGGGTACGCTGATTCAGCGACTCCATAAGTGCTCGACGTTCAGTCACATCGCGAAAGTTACTGACCATCGCCTGGACACTTGGCTCTTCCAGCAGGTTGTTGATATTGATCTCCAGCCAGCGGTAAGAACCATCTTTGTGCTGCACGCGATACTCGGTTCTCGTGACGGCCCGTGGGGTTCTCATCAGTGGGAAGATTACATTCGAACTGGCCTCCAAGTCATCAGGATGAATAAGCTCGAAGCTGTTCATTCCGGCCCACTCTTCCAGGTCGTAGCCCAGGATTCGGGTCACTGCCGGGCTGCCATACAGGATTGTGCCATCGCTGTTGGTAAGCGTAATGCCATCGGAGCTATGTTCGATTAATGACCGGAAACGCTGGTCAGCCAGATGGGCGGCTTCTTCAGCCTCTCTTCGTTTTCGCCGGGCTTCCACCTCGCGTAATTCGCGCTCGATGGCCGGGATCAGCCGCGCCATGTTGTTCTTTGTGAGGAAATCGTGCGCGCCAGCTTTTAGCGCAGTGACCGCTGAGGTGTCATCAATCGTACCGGAGACGATGATAAAAGGGATATCAAGTCCACTTTCCTTTAGAACTGAAAGCGCACCTAATGCGTTAAATTGCGGCAGCGAGTAATCCGAAAGGACAATCTCCCACGTCCCTTGCTCCAGAGCGGCACGCATCGCATCTCTGGTTTCCACCCGGTTTATTTGAGGTTCATAACCACCCTGTCGTAAATTGCGTAGGATCAGGAACATATCGTCCTCTGAATCCTCTACGACCAATACCCTAAGCGGCTTGCTCATTGAATTCCTCCTGCACAGGGCAGCGCATCATTCGATACAAGCCAATCCATTCCTTGAATTGCGTAAGTTCTTTCTTCAGTGAGCCACACTTTGATAAGCCAATGTTGACCAGCCTTGTGCGGCTGGGATGTAAGTAGGGACTTTGTGATAGCCGGTAGCGCCTGTTGTATGATTCTTTATTGCGCTTAATTTTGAACCTGGTGGTACCGGCTTGGAGGAGGGTAGCGAACGATGTCCGCCCAAAATCATAAAATGATGCTGCTTTTGCCTGCTCATGCTATCGAATCCACAAGCTGCTTATAAGGAACCAGATAGAAAATGACCATGTGTGACAGAAAGTTGGTTCTGACCTCTGAAACAGCACGTGGAAACGGAGGTTTGATGCTGGCCTCTTCCAGCCACATCACTTTTCA
Organism: Anaerolineae bacterium; assembly: GCA_019912985.1. Taxonomy (GTDB): domain Bacteria; phylum Chloroflexota; class Anaerolineae; order Aggregatilineales; family Phototrophicaceae; genus JAIOHN01. Next base: position 9,462 of record JAIOHN010000221.1, read on the forward strand.
TTCCCTAATTGTATTTATTCTTTCACAATTCGCAACTCAATTCTGTTAAATATAAGCCTTAAATCAAACAAAAATAATAGTAGCGTAGAAAACATCAACCATTTTAGGGTGAATGCCTTGCAATTTTGGTAGCAAGGAAGATGATGCGACTATACAACATAGGACAAGAGCTGTCTCCTAAAAATGTATGAATTATTGCCAAAATCACTGTTTGCTACAGTAAATCAGTCATATATTGAGAATACATAATATTCCGTAATTATCCTCAAGGGGTCCCAATGGAAGCTCAGACTGAAAAAGCAGCAGTGCGCGAGCAGGTGAACAAACAGCCTGTTGCGGGTGCAGCCCAACAGGCTGTGTCGCCCCATAGCCTACCACAGCGGATCAATCAGACATTGCTGCGTTGGATTCAAATGATCGCTCGCTGGCAGCAGTAAGCTATAACTCCGAAAGGGAGCTTACGGCTATAACCAGAATTCCTCACCAATTACCGCTTTCGCCGCGTCCAAAATCGCTTCCTGCTCTGGACCATCAATACCTTTGAAAACTTCATACACTGGCTTGGGTGTACCCGGCGCATTGGGGCTGTCACTGCTTTTGTCGCGGTGCCGTATGCCCAGGTTCAGATCAAACTCGTCACGGTGATCGATATGCGCGTGATAGATAAATGCCTGAATGCCGGGGCTGTGAGCGATCTTCCAATAAGCATAGGCATAACCTGCGGCCTGGATTCGCTCACTCTCCTCGTTTTCGTCTGAGTGCAGACCCTGTTCCGACAAAATAATATGCCGGATGCGGCCATCAAACAGCAGATGAGGTTGGCTGAGATAACGCGAGAGCACATCAATGTTCTTGAAGGTAATCAGTGGCGTGTCCAGCGTATCCAACGCATTGGCATCTTCCCAGAAGCGATTGTACGCCAGGTCTTCAGGATACGGGTGATAGGCGATTGACCAGTCGAAGTTGCCTTCTTCTGTGCTCATCTGGTTCATGATTTCAATAATATCTCGGCCTCGATAAGTACGAAGCTGATTTTCCGTATGCGGCAGGGTCCAGTGATGCGTCAGCGAGAGGTAAACCCGTGCCTGGCTGTACTGCTTGCGAGCGGCGTAAAAGGCGATACGCACCGCATTGGCATATTCGCGCATGTAAGCCTCGACCGTTTTTTCGCCCGCATTGGACCAGATCCACTGCGCATCAACCTCGTTGCCGATGATGTAACCACTCACCCGGCCATACTGCTGGTCTGGACGCGAATAGCGCTCGGCAGCGAACTCGAAAAAGGCCTTATAATGCGCCAGCCCGGCATCTGTAACGACATTAAAGGCGCTGATGAAGCCCTCCGGGTCATAATCAGGGTGGACCAGCGCCGTTTTCAGATCGGGGTCGATGGTGACATCATCCCATTTCAGGCTGTTGAGCATAATCAGGTAAACGATGATGCCGTTGTCCGAGAGTTCTTTGACCTTCGCGTCGAACTGCTCCAGATAGGCTCTGTCGAAGTAAAATTCCTGCCCCTCGGTGCGATAAGTGATGGTCGATTCATCAGCACGGGGGCGCATGATCGTCGATTGGTTGAGGTTGAGCGCGGCGTGGGCAATCCCTAATTGAATCGCGTCCTCGACATCGTGCACCTGTAAACCTTTGATGGTGTGTGCCTGTGGGTAAGGGTAATCATAGGCAGCGATGTCTTGCAGATTGGTGGCATAACACACACCGGAAAACAATGTGCCAGCAGGGGTGGCACTGCCCATGCGGAACTGCGAATAAAGCCGGTCATGTCCCTCTGCAAATCGTGGAATATTGATCGTAAACGGCATTTGCGATTCCACATGCAGCGAAATAGAGGTGATCGGTTGACGATCACCCGGCTCACTGGCATAAGGCGGAAGATCGTACAGATACAGGGTCACATCGGCAGGGGTATCACTGCTGCATGTACCGGTGACCTGAATCTGCGCTTGTTCAACAACGATTTTCTCGATGGAACCTGTAATCATAAATGAATAATCCTTTAAGAAGCATCAATGTGTTTTATTGACCATACCCCAGGCCATTAGTGAAAACAACAGCCACCGCCGTTGGACTCAAATATCGCGATGACAAGTTCAGGTGATAAAATCAAAGTAAGCATAGGTGAGCGATAAATGATGAATAGCGGGTCTGTCATTCAAAAATCACCGGATATTATGGGTGGTACACCAGTCTTTAGAGGAACACGAGTGCCAGCACGTACTCTGATTGACTATCTGGCTGGCGGCCAGACGGTGGATGCATTTCTAGATGACTTCCCAACCGTCACTCGTGAGCAGATTGTTCAGTTCTTGGAAGAACAGAATAAATAGTTTCTTCAATTTCTCTTCGAGATGGCTGTCTTTAACCCACGCTACCCATCCACAGAAAATTCCCTCAACCGGCTGCGCCTTGTCGTGGCAGACGGTCACCTGCTGGCAGAAGCGACACACGGTAAAACAGGCTACGAGTTGGCTTCGACGCATGCGCTGGTGCAGCTTATCCAGGCACACGCCAGCACCAGTGGAATCGCAATCCCTGATACGACCACAGAACAACTGACATGGTTTTATGAACAGGCGGCGGCAGGCACAGCTTTTTTCGTTGAAATCGCGGAAATCATCGGGATGCGCCTGGGATGCCTGCTGCTGACTTTGCTGCGAAACGACTCTCAAACCCATGCTACAAATGCTGACAAAGACAGCGCCTATTGGGCATATTGGTCAGCCATGCGCACAGTCTACCTGGGTGGTGGGCTGGTAGCTGGCCGGATGGGGAGCGTGGTCGCGGCCCAGGCTCAGGCGCTGGTGCGCCAGCAAGCGAAGGTGTCCGATTACACGGTAACCGCAGCCGACTATCCCCAACATCTGCCGCTGCTTGGCGCTGCCCGAACGGTACTACATGGAAAT
>JAIOHN010000222.1 GCA_019912985.1 Anaerolineae bacterium
GACCATATCCCTACGATAATTACGGCGTAAATCGTGATATTGGCATCTGCCAACCAGACTCGAATCCAATCCTCGAGTCCAAAAGTGGTCAGAATCTGGTTGATGATACCGCCATCAGCCCGGTACATGAATTCCCAGGTAAAACCAATCACCACCAGAGATGCGGTCGTGGGCAGAAAAATTAACGTGCGGTAGAGATTACGTAGACGCAAACGCTGATTCAGCAGGTATGCAACCAGAAACCCGATCACAGTCAGCGCGGAGATGGTGATCGCAGCCCACAATAGGTTGTTTTTGATGCTGACACTGAAGGCTCTGTCATTGGTGAGTAAATCAATATAGTTTTTTAGACCGATATACTCACGCTCAATACTGATGCCATCCCAATCCAGAAAACTGGCCTGAACTGTGGAGATGATGGGCCATGCCACAAACAGCAAATAGAAAATTATTGCTGGCAGAACAAACAATAGCCCACTGTTGATTTTGTAACGCTTCCAGATAGACTTCTTCGTCCCTGGTGACGCCTGATATAAGGGCAGCGTTTTGGCAGGGAAGGGGTCACTGGGCATGTTAAGAAAACCTCCATATATCTTGAGTGACCGCACGCGGTTTGTGCGATCACTCAGCTTTACGCGAGATTTGGCTGTGAACTACTCAATCCACTGCCCGCAATTGCGATCAAACGCTTCCTGGACATCGGCAGCGGCAATCTCGGCGGAGATTTGTCCGGTGACCACACCAGGGATCACCACGGTAATGGCATTGTAGACATCCGGGCAAAGGATGCGGCGGAAGACATTTTCGCCTGTCTGAAGTGCCTCAAATAACGGTTGGGCGAGATTGGTATCAAAATCTGTCCCTGTTTCCGCTGGTACAATACTCTTGGCACCAAAGGGCTGTGCAGCATCTTGCGCATCATACTCAGCGCCTTTGCCCACAGTAACCCACTTTATGTATTCCCAGGCGGCGTCCTTGTTCTGAGACGCATCCACGATGGCTACACCCGCATCGGTAGAGGCCAGACCTTTGGACCCGGGCATCTGGAAAGTGCCGTAGTTGTTACGCATGTTTATGCGCACATCTTCGTTATCACTATTGAGGAAACCAAACCAGGGTGTTCCCGTAAATGTCATTGACATCGCGCCTGCGTGGGCATGGAATGCGTCGAAGGATGCGCCTGCGTCCGTGGCGATGGCACCTTCTTGCATGTATTCGTTGTGGATCATCGCGATAAGATTAAAGGTTTCGACCATATCTGGATCGGTAAACTTGCCTATGCCACGCTGTACCTCAGCCATCTTGCCCGGTGCCGCGACCTCAACCAGGCTTTTGTACCAATCGGCCAGTGCTGCTGGGTGATCGGCACCGATGATCGGCGTGATACCCGCATCTTTCAGCGTCTGGCAAGCCGCGACGAAGTCATCAAATGACGTGAAGGCCTGCGGGTCAATATCATTGGCTTCAAAATCTGGTATCCAGTAAATCGGCCAGCCAAGCAACTGCATGTTTCCGGGCAGATACATCGCGTCACCGGGCCTGCCGACGATATTCGCGACAATTTCCATCTCATTGAGAGCGGTTTCGCTAAAAACATCGGTCTTCCAGTTTGGTCCCCATTCGGCTTCTGCAAGCTCATTGAGCGGCATCATGAACTGCCAGTACGGCCCCATGACATCGAAGTCAGTCGTAATGACATCCGGGCCGTTGCCAGCTGGAAGGGCTGCTCTCAACCGGGGCGCGAGATCCGGCTGATCAACCAGATTAAGTTCGATATTCACGCCAGCTTCATTTAGAACACGTTCTTCGATCAGCTCATTGCCTTCGGCATCACGCGAACGTGTAAGCTGCGTCGGCCAACCCCAGACGGAAACCGTGGCCTCTTGCTTGTGAGGGGTGAGATAAGCGCTTTTAGCGGATACAACATTTGGAGCAAGTGACGCAGCCAAGGGTACTGCTGCTGAACTGGCTGCCAGGCGAAGAAAATCACGCCTCGAATAATACTTCCCTTTTTTAGATGGCATTTCTCAAAACTCCTTAGTTTTTAATAAACTTTGTTTGCTCATCCGGTTGTACTGCCTTATCAGACTATGTCACCTCCCTACAAATGACTTACATCTCTCATGTTTTTTTCTATGGTCTCAATGAAATTGGATGTACGTAAAACACAATGAATGACTACACGAGTTTAAAATATATAATACAACATATTATATACTTGAACCCAACTTGTCAAATAGACAATTTAAGAGCAAGTTTGTGCAAGCTCACGGCAATACACAGCGATCATCGCCTGATTGGCATACACATAGTTGGAAAAGGTGTCAGTTAGTGAACTTTCTAACGTGAAATTCGCTGAGCTAACATGTGCAAGACGAAAATGAGCAGCTATCTGACAAATGTTTGCCGAACAATCAGATTATAGGCTGCGTGGAATACCGCCCGGCTTTTCATTCGAGGTGCAGTAGTATTATATATTTTGGTAACTTTATATTTTATGTGATCACGACTTAATACATTGCTTGATGTTGGCTGGTAGGCAGCACAAGCCTGTCTTCCATTACTTTTGGGCAAGCCTCGTGCCTGTGCCAGCCTCATTGGTTAGGTTGCTGTCAGTCGAACCAGGCCGTTACTTTTAGGGACTGTTTATAACAAAGCTGTCCACACGACTCCATCCTCCCCAACTGCCGTTCGCACGCTTTGCGCGCACACGCCAGAAATAGGTGCCATTAGGTAGCGACGGTGTGGTTGCTTTCAAAATAGAGTTTGGAATTGTGTCATTATTGTATTCCGGACTTGAAAAGTTAGCGTTATTGTCCACCTGCATCTGATAGCCTGTCGCCCAATTTATTTGACTCCATGTGAGGGTGGGGGTTGACGTCGTAAAGTCATTGCGGTCAGGTGCCGCGTCCGGCGAATGCGGAGGTGTCTCTGTAAATGGCCCATCGGTCCCCGCGAAGTAGAGCCAGGCTGTTGGCGCGATGCCGTGCCAGGGAGAGAGCCAGACGATATATCCTAAGAAGCTGTCCGGCGAGTTCGGCATGCTGCCATCCAACAACCCACCTGCTACTTGCTGGCTGACCAACTGATCCCAATAATACTGGCTGTTTTCTCCGCCCTGATCGATATATTGAGCGCTGCCTTCATTCCACACACTGAATGGACCGGCTCCATCGAAACCACAGATTGTCCCACTGCTGTTGGACGTCGTTAGTGTTGAGTGTGCGTAACTAAGTGCTCGTCGCGCGTCTGCTGGACGTCCAATCGCACGTAGAAAAGGCGCCCCCCATGTCTGGTTATCCAGAAAAATTTGATAAGTGCTGTCTGATGACTTAAATCGCCCGATTTCGTTATCCCAAACCCGGTTCAGCAAATAGTCTTTCAGGCGATCTGCCTGTTGTTGGTAACCTGTGATCTGGAATGCCCACCAGGAGTCCATGTTCCATTCTGTAATGTTGCTCAAGCTGCCATCTCCGTTTTGCTGAGATGCAAGCCAGGCGGCTCCCTGTCGTGCATCCTGGTAAGCTGCTGCAGCTTGAACGCCGGCAGGATTCTGGAAGTAATAGTGCATTAAGGCATAAATTGTCCACGCGATGGGGCCAATATCTTTTTTCGTATCAATGGGGCTATTGGTCAAATAGTGATAGCCGTAATACCAGGAACCATCACCATTCTGCAAACTGTGCAGCTTGTTCGCCAGTTGGTTCGCCTTCGCGCTGTCGGTTTCGGAAAGCACAATCAGCCCCAGGGCCTGGTCATACAACCATGCATAATCAAGCGACTCTTCATACCAGGATTTCAACAGCCCGCCTGACTGCTGTTGATTGCCAATCCAACTCGCTGCTCGCCCCAGAACAGTTGGCTCGACCGTGACGGACGCAAAGCTGGATGGCACTGTTCGAGAAGCAAGATCGTCGATTTGCAGCTCATCAATTGTGAATGATCCGCTGCCGCCAACGGCATCAGCCGTTTTGGTCACTGAAATGAAAATTGCTTTGACCTGACTAAAATCGGGAAATGGCTGTCCACTATGAAGGAAGTCTTTGAAATCCCAGGTTGCGTATGTCCACCAGGGAACATGACTGGCCTCATTCCAGGAGCTGCCAAAGAAGTTTTCTCCCGCAGCTGAAACCAATCCAATTTCCACCGTGTTGGCAGCGGTACCCATATGGAGAAAACGCAAATGATCGCCAGCCGACCAATCAAGAGGAGGATTGAAATCACGGCGGACTTGCACCCAGGCTCCTGGATTGGTCCCTAGATCGTAATTCAACTGCAATGCCTGACCATTGTAACCAGACACGGATGAGAGCGACCCAGAGATAGCGCCACCGCCGGAAATAACTGACCAGTCGCCGGTTGTTTCCATGGAATCCACGATAGTTCCATCCAGGGTGCCGCAGGGTGCTGTTGGTGGCAGCAAGGTGAGGCTTGATCGCTGGTCGAAATTGCCACCGGCGGAAGCAATCGTATGCCCGGGGGTGAAAAAGCCCGTTTGTAAGGCGAAAAAAAGCATTAGAGTGATCAAAGTGTTTTTGTTCATTTTCTTCCTGCCTCAATGCCTGATGTGATTGAGGTACATGGTTCGGGTTGAACCTGAAGGCTAATTAGCTGCGGCGCTCGTTCGGGCGAAGCCCTAACTGGAGAGTGGAGTATTACCAAAAATTGCTTACGAATAATAAATTCGCGTATTCTATTTACTGTAATTATAGTGCGTTACGATGTGTTTGTGCTTCAAATTCTCTGAACTGAGAAAACTGCGCAGTGAGTTTCGCATATCAATTGCATAGATTTTCCAGAAACGAGCATTAAACATATATTGTCTATAATGCTATTATTTCATCTGGAGGCGTTCTATGAACGTGTGGTCCGATTACACGCAGGATGAAAGCCGCCTCGCACGCCTGTTGAACCTCCTGGCGCTTATTTTATTCGGTTTAAGTTTTCTGATGCTCGTTACCCCATACTTGCTCCCTGCTGCTTCATTGTTTGTTGCCCCTCCCTTTTTTGTGTCAAATACGATCGCAGGAATGGTACTGATGGGGTTCCTGGCCTGGTTCTCAGCTGGAGATGTACGGCGTTTCCGGGCGATGATTTACGCCCTGGTAGGCGGTTTTTTGATTGGTGCCATCGCCTTTCTGGGGATGTATCTGAGTTCGATTGGGCAATCACAGGCGACATTTCTGCTGCTTGGTTTTGGGTTATACGCGGTGGCGGCGCTTGTCGTTACGGCCTTTACATTTCGCGCCACAACATCTTCAGCGCCATGGTTGCCGTGGATTCCTGAAAAGCCGCTCAGCACCTGGGAGCAAGTTGCACGGGTGGTGTTCGGTCTGTTTGGATTGGCATCGCTCACGGCGGCTGGCTTCAGCATCTTGCTTCCATTTTTGGATATTACGCTTCCTGCCGATATTCTGATCAATCCCTTCATGATTGCAGGCTCGACTGTCAAACTCGGTGTGCTTGGGCTGTGTGCTTTACCGGTAGCGGTAGATGTTCGTCGCTACACGCATCACACACAGATGATTTCCGCGCTTATCATTGGAAATGCAGCTTCCTTAGTGGTGATTACGCTCCTCTGGCTTTTTGGATTCGACCGCTTTGGCGATTACACACTGGTCATCGGCGGCCTATCGTTCACTCAGGCTCAGACAATGTTGGGGGCGTGGGTGCTGGATGCCGTAGTCATTGCAGGTTTCCTCTTCCTCTTAGGCCGAATTAATCACACCTTGCTTGATTACATTGGGTTCCTGACACCCTCGCAGTTTCGAGCGATGGAGTCGATTGCTGAAACATTGGTAGCGGGGGGCGAGGCAGAACTCGTGCCGCCTCATCAGATCGTTTTGCGAACAGACAGCTATCTGGAGGCATTTCATTCAGAGCGCCTCGGCCTTGCAAGACTTGCGGTTGTGGGGCTGCAACTCGCGCCGCTTGCCTGGTTTAAGCCGCCCATCAACTACTTG
>JAIOHN010000223.1 GCA_019912985.1 Anaerolineae bacterium
GAAGCAACCCATGTCAAAGCCAGGGCGAGTGCCTTCGGCAGCTTTGACATGGGTCCTGTTGCTTCGTGGTATTCAGGCAGAATGGCAGGGACCGGGGAGCTTTTGGGCTCGGGTTGAATAGTCGATTGCAAGCTTGTATGCCGAAGTTTAGTTGATGGCGTTTGTTCTGGGGAGTTTGATTGGTGCTTGTGGCAATGGCTCAAGTTTAATTGCGTGAATAATGTGCCGGCAGTGCGTGCTTTTAGTATTTCGAGAAATGTTCAAGCCGATATTTATGCAGGATCTGGTTTGTAGGCGGTCGTCCTGAGAACTCAGTCCAGGCTGCCAAATACTCGAGGCTCCTCCGTTTTTTTTAATTCTACCAGCGCGGCGCCACCGGCCATCAAGCGGGGGCGGCTTGATCTTTTTGTGCTTTTGAAACGGGCTTGATCGCCGGAGCCACCCTGGTTCTCCAACTAGAGCAGCGGAGCTGCCTATATGGAGTATGTGCAATGAAAAATCTAACAACCCTGGATAAAGAGCTGTCCTTGATTGAGCCACTTGTCACCTCGTTTGTTTCTTACCGAGTCTCCGACCGCGAAGATGCGCGCGATATTGTTCAAGAGATAATGATGAAGATCTGGCGAGGTTCAATTGAAGCAAGCCGTAATCCTACTGGTTGGATTCATACGGTGTCGAGAACCACGATAATCGACTTCTGGAGATCAAGAAAGATCAAGCCGGTGTTATTGTCTCTAGATGTAGTAGATACCTACAGAATAAGAGAGACAGAAGAAACATATGACCCGGCGGTAACAATCGATACAGGCGCAATAATAGATGAATTGCTCTCTTGCCTGAATGAGAAGACCAGGCAGACGATTGTCCTGAGAGCACAGGGAGCCACATACAAAGAAATCGCCGAATCGACTGATACCTGTATTGGTTCTGTGCGATCTCAAATTCACTACGGGCGAATACGTCTGAGACAGAAGATGGAAAGTATCGGAAATTGAGATAACCTGCGGGCCATGCACTATTGCGTGGCCCGTTCTTTTTGTAGCGAGAACACAAAGGGGAATTCGTCCACAGGATCGAGAAAGGGTAAATGGGATTCATAATGCGGGCTTGGTGGCGCATTATGAATCCCATTGAACCTTCCTCTTCTTGTACAGCACCCGTAGAGTAGAGCTTTTTCAGCGGGTCAGAGGCGTGGAGATTTGGCCGTCGGAAAAAGCTCTAATCTACTCCTTTGAGATCTAGGGAGCCTGCGGCGCTTCGTTTGATTGATCGCCGGAATCGAACTTGCGTTCGCTTCCTGTGCCGAGATTCTTTTTGCCAGGTGTCTTGATTGAAGCACGGAACCTGAGCCGACTCAAAGTCATGCCCTACGGGTCGCTGCGCGAACTTTGACTCAACTCAGAACCCGTGCGTGTGGCTTTTGACCTGGCTTTCCAGGGATTTAAAACTAAAACAATAAAGGAAATAAACCATGAATAATTCAGTAACTCTAGCCGGATATGTAGGAAGTGAGCCTGTTGAAGTGACCTTTCAATCGGGTAAAAGAGTCACGCAGTTCTCCTTGGGAGTGAAAGAGTTCTCGAGTAACGGCAAGGACAAGACCATGTGGGTTCAAGTCAAAGCTTGGAACGGAAACGGTGACAGGGTTCACAACCTGATAACTAAAGGTCGTGAGATTGTCGTCATGGGAAGACTCTCGATGGAGAGCTACTCCAAGCAGCTTGAGGACGGCACTACCGAGA
>JAIOHN010000224.1 GCA_019912985.1 Anaerolineae bacterium
GGCTATGCCAACGAACTGGCTGCACCCGCGCTGGACGCGACCGAACACGCCTGGCACCACCCGGATCAGCAGATTTACGATTGGATTGCCAACGGCAAACTGGGGTTGGGACGAACTATGCCAGCGCTGGGTGACCAACTCGTGCATAATGAGATTTTGGCCGTAATTGACTATCTTCATTCCTTGTGGACCGCGGAACAACTCGCCGATCAACAGAGTATCACTGAAAGATACCCTGTCACTTTAGCGCCGAGACAGGAGCCATAGCTTCCCAAATGATCTACATTTTTGTTGCCAATGATCTTAACGCTGCCCTCCGGGCCAAACCAAAATGGGCATGTTCACCACGATACCGGGCCGTTCAATCTCGACCTCGCCCGTTGCCTGGGCTGCCTCGATTTCGGCCACGTTGTCGATCACACGCGGCGCTGCCCCCGTCTGCCAGGTCACCAGATTGAGCGCCCGCAGCGGGGTATACGCCTCATCACCTGGGATGCTGTCGAAAATGTCGGGTTGAAATCCCATCGGCCCGCCGCCATCCACGCCATTGGTGAAGACATACACATTGCCCAATAATTGATCGGGGATGGCAGCAAGGCCGGGTACAACGACCACCTGCGGCCCCATCATCTCGGTCAGCAGGTTGGCGACATCCGGGTCGGAGGCTTCGGTGTGGATGAAGAACACCGCATCGCCTTCGTAAACGCCACGCACCAGCGGCGCGAGGTCATCGCTGGAAAACTCGGTCTCCATCTGCCCCATACCCGACATGCCGGACATAGCTGAAGTCGGTTCCGGTGTGGCCGTCGGCTCTCGCTGGGCGTTGAGCAAGCCGCTGGAAAGCGCCAGTACGATCACGCCCGCAAGCAGCACTCCCGGTATCCAATAGTTTCTATGCATGTGTCGCCTCCTTCGCTGATCTATTCCGTCTCGATGGTTACTGCCTCATAACCCAGTTGTCCGAGCGCATCTTTGAGCACTTCCGGGCGGGCTGCCTCTAGGTTGAGGATCACATTTACCAACTGCTCGCGGTGATCGGCATCCACTTTGAGCACACCAGGCACGTTTCTGAGCGCCAGCGTGACGGTTCTGGCACACCCAGCGCAGTGCATCGTGTGCCCGCCGCCGATTTTGAGGCCGATGGTTGCAATAGCCATAACCGTTCCTCCTGTGAACGTTTGATGAACTTTATAGTATGGTAGAGTCTACACCTTCAACCGGCTTGAAGGTCAAGGGCGCTGATGGTAACAACCGACCGGCGAAAGAGTTGGTCAGGACGGCGCTGACGCTGGCAATCATGGCGAGCATCGCCCAGGCCGGATGCACCAGTCCAGTCGTGGCGGCTGGGACACCGATCCCGTTGAAAGCAAAGGCCAGGATCAGGTTCTGGACGGTTTTGCGATAGGACCTGCCTCCAATGTGATAGGCATCTATCACGGCTGTCAGCCGCTCACCAATGAGCACAATATCGGAGCTTTCGATGGCGATGTCTGTACCTGTACCAATGGCAATGCCAACATCAGCTTGCATCAGCGCCGGCGCGTCGTTGATACCATCACCGACCATAGCTACTCGGACACCACCTTGCTGAAGTTGGCGGACTTGGGCGGCCTTTTCATCCGGCAGCACTTCAGCCAGCACTGCATCGATCCCCAGTTCTGCGGCGATAGTTTCGGCGGTGCGCCAGTTATCGCCGGTGATCATCACCGACTCGATCCCGGCTTCCTTGAGCTGACTTATGGCCGCTTTAGCGTCAGGCTTGAGCGTGTCGGCCAGGGCAATGAGGCCAACAAGGTTGCTCTCAGCAGCAACACCGACGACCGTTTGACCGCCCGCCTCCAGTGCTGTAGCCTGGTCCTGGCCCATCCCTATGTTAACCCCGGCCTCATCCAGGAGACGCAAGCTGCCTACGCGAATGACGCGACCTTCCAGAGCGGCCTGTACCCCTTTTCCGGGTGTTGCCTGGAAATCGTCTATCGTCGGCAACGTGAGTCCCTCTTGTTGGGCACGCTGGACAATGGCTTGAGCGAGTGGGTGCTCAGAAAGCGCCTCAGCCCCTGCGCCCAATCGCAACAGCTCACGCGCGTCGTAGCCACCCACAGGAACCATATCCACCACATGGGGTCTTCCCTGGGTGAGCGTGCCGGTTTTATCAAAAACCAGCTTCTGGATGTCTTTGAGGACCTGGAAGGCTTCGCCAGAGCGCATGAGGATGCCTTTTTGTGCGGCTTCACCGCCCCCTCGGATCATCGCCAGCGGTGTTGCCATGCCTAAGGCACAGGGATAGCCCAGAACAAAGACGGCCAGGGTAGCAAAGATTGCTCGACTCACATCGGGCTGCCCGGTAACAGCCCACGCGCCCAGCGTCCAGATGAGAAACCCGGCAATGCCAAAGGCAAGCACAGCGGGCACGTAGTATTTGAGCGCCACATCGACTAACTGCATGATGCCCGGTTTCATCGCACGCGCTTCTTCAATGTAGTGAGCCACCTGTTGCAGGAAACTTTCCTCACCCACATGGCTGACTGTGACCAGCAGCGATCCAGTGTGATTGATCGACCCGCCGATCACCTCACTCCCTATTTCCTTGCCAACCGGCATACTCTCACCGGTGACGATGCTTTCATCAACAGCAGACGCGCCTTCAATGACCACGCCATCTACCGGGATACGCTCACCGGGTCGAACACGCACCTGATCGCCGGGCTGAACTTGCTCAATCGGGACTTCAACTTCTTCACCCTTCTGGATGACCCGTGCTGTAGCGGGTTGCAAGTCGAGGAGTTTGCGCACGGCCTGAGAAGCGCGGGTGCGCACCAGTAGCGACGTGTAGCCAGAGAGGATATGGTAGGTGGCAATAAAGGTTGCCACAGCAAAGAAATCGGCTGCCGGGAATTGCAGCGCTGTCACCTCCAGGAAGCGACCCCCTAACCCCAATGTCCCGCCAATCAAGCCCGCAAATGCGCCTAATTCAAGGAGGACGTGTTGGTTGAGAATGCCGCGACGCAGCGAGTGATACGCCATCTTCAGGATGTACAGGCCGGGGCCAAAAACCGTCGCTACTGCCAGAAGCGGCATCACCACCGTCATAATGGGTTGCAAGATGGCGAGGGGGACGAGCTTGAGCCACATCATCAACATCAGTAGCCCACTGATAGCCGTGAAGACACCTGCTAAAATCAACCGTTGGCGCTCTGTGCGCAGCTCCTCGGCCTGTTCCTCAAAGGCACGCACCTTATCGGGGTCACGGATGGTGTACCCTAGACTACGCAGTGTGTCGCGCAGTTCACTGGGGGTGCGTTTGTCCGGATCATACCGGATAAGGGTTTCGTCATGAGGCAGGCTGACGTGTACTTCCGTCACCCCCTCCATGCGACTAAGCGCCTTGCGAATCGTCTCGGTACAGAAGGAGCAGCTCATGCCCCCGATGTTTACCTGTAGTTGCTCAGTTGCCATTGTTACCGTATCTCCTGGTTCTCGATGAGGTGGCAGACGCAGCTTCTGGCTTCAATCTCGGCCAGGGGTAATTGTTCAGCCTGCTGCTGAAGCTGCAACAGCTCTTCCTTGAGCCGGTTGAGTTCGGTGATTTTGTGATCCACCTCCGCAATCTTGGCCGTGATTTGACCAATCACGTAGACACAGGGCGCTTCACCCCGTTCTCTGAAGGTGAGAATCTCGCCGATTGCTTCCAGGGTGAAATCGAGGCTGCGGGCGCGGGTGACGAACCGCAGTCGTTCCAGATCCCGCTCGCTATAGACCCGGTAGCCGTTGTCGGCCCGGTTGGGTGCAGGCAGCACGCCGATTTCCTCATAGTAGCGGATAGCTGGCGCATTCACGCCCGCCTGTCTTGCCAGGTCTTTGATCCGAAACATGGTGAGCCGCCTCTCGCGCCGGAGTCCTGCGCTGATTTTGTGGTCGGGTGTTGAATACAGGATAAACCTTCAAGTCACTTGAATGTCAAGCGGTTGCTCATAGGAACCTCACAATTGAGGACTTGACCTTATAGTCGCTACAAGGTTTAGAATGGTCAACATAGGAGGTACACCAATGTTTACGATAGGCGATCTCAGCGAAAAAACGGGTGTCAGTACCGAAGCCATTCGCTACTACGAACGCATCGGACTGATACCGGAGCCTCAACGGGCGGATAACGGCTATCGCCTCTATATCGATCACTTCCGCCAGTTCCATCGTCGCTATCCCTCACTTTCATTAAGCGCTGTGCGGCTGGCTCACACCGCGCAGCACGACAGTTTGGCGACATCTTTGGTAAAAGAGAGCGCCGCCAGTTTCAACCCCTCGACCTGTGTCAGGTACGGGAACAGGGTGTCGGTGAGATCGTCAAGCTTGAGGCCAAACTTGACCGCTAGCGTCGCTGTCTGAATCACCTCGCCCCCCTCCGCTGCTAAGATGTGTGCGCCGAGCAAACGTCCTGTCGCCGCGTCAGCGACGAGCTTGATGAAGCCGCGTGTGTCCCGTGCTACCTGCGCGCGCGGCACATGCTCCAAGCTAAGGGTGCTGGCTCTAATTTCATAGCCCTGCTGCCGCGCCTGTGCCTCAGTCAGACCGACAGTGGCAATCTGCGGGTCGGTGAAAATCACGCCCGGCAACGCCGACAAATCAAGCGGTTTCTGAGCGTCCGTCAGGGCATTGCGGGCCGCGACCGCGCCCCCGGCTGCCGCCACATACACATACTCCGGGTTGGTGGTCACGTCGCCAGTGGCATAAATGATCGGATTGGTCGTCTGCTGGTACTCGTTGACTAGAATTGAGTCACTGTCATCAACGGCAACGCCCACGTGTTCCAGCCCTAGCCCTGCGGTGTTGGGCTGCCGCCCCAGCGCCATGAGTACCTGGTCGGCGCGGAATTTACGCTGCTGTCCCATCAGGCGAACATGGACAACCCGGGTATCGCCTTCACGACTCAATCGCTCAACGGTCACGCCAGTCAGCACGCCGATGCCTTCCTGCTCCAAATAGTCCTGGATGCCAAGCCCGATCTCCGGCTCATGCTCCGGCACAAGGCGCAGGCTGCGCTGCAAGATCAGGACTTCGACACCCAGGCGGGCCATCATCTGGCCTAGCTCCAGCGCCACTGCGCGCCCGCCGAGGATGATGAGCGACCTGGGCAGTTCGTCCAGGTCCATCAGCGTCGTGCTGTTGAGCGGCTGCGCTTCTTCTAAGCCGGGGATGGGGAGCATCCGCGGCTGCGCCCCGGTAGCGATCACGTAGCGGCTGGCACGGTACTGCCGATCACCCACATGCACCGAACCATCGGCTTTGAATACTGCCCGTCCCTCAATGAAGGTGATGTCCGGGTAGGCGGCTAACACATCGACATATTTACTCTGGCGAAGCTCCGACACCAGGGCATCTTTCTGGGCGCGCACAGTGGGCCAATCCAGATCAACCTGCGCCGTCTTGATGCCCTCGAAAGGATGATGCCCGGCGCTGTGCCATGCCTCCGCCGCGCGAATGAAGGCTTTGCTAGGTACGCAACCGACATTGGTGCAGGTCCCGCCGATGGTCCCGGCATTAATCATGCCGACTCGTTTGCCCAGGTCGGTGGCAGCAATTGCAGCGGCGAAGCCCCCGGACCCGCCGCCGATCACCAACAGGTCAAAATCATACGCTGACGTGTCTCTCGTCGGTTCAGTGTGTTCTGGCTGTAACGGGAGCTGCTCCTCGACGAGGGCTGTATATCCAACCGCCTGAACCGCCTGGGTCAGGGCATCCGTTGAAACATCAGCGTCAGCGGTGACGGTTGCATGAGAGGCGCGCCAGCCTGGTAAATTTACGTGCCTGACTCCTGCCACCGTTTCCAGCGCCTGGGATACATGCTCGGCACAGTGAACGCAGGTCATACCGCCAATTCGTAATTTGATTTGTTGTTGCTCCATTGAAATACCTCTCTCAGTTATCGCTCTTGCTGCCTGAAATTTGGATCAGGTGACACACGCAGGCGCGCATGTGGATGTCTTCGGGTAAACCCTGCCCGGCTTCGTGTAGGTCGGCTAATTCACGCTTAAGTGCTTCTAACTCACGGATGCGGATTTCGATGTCATCGATGTGGCTCTGGATGATGTCCATCACATGATTACAGGGCGGTTCGTGACGATCCCGCGCGGCCAGAACCTGAGCGATCTCCTGAAGCGAAAAATTCAGCGCGCGGGCGCTGCGGATGAAGCGCAGTCGTTCGACTTCCCTCTGGTCATACAGCCGGTAGCGATTGTCATCCCGCCTGGCTGGTGGCAGCAGGCCAATCTCCTCGTAATAACGAATGGTCCTGGCCGGTACGCCTGTCCGCTCACTTAGCTCGCCGATTTGAAACATCACACGCACCTCACACTTTGACATCAGCATAAACCTTCCAGTCACTGGAATGTCAAGGGTGAGGTATTTCTCCGTGTCAGGGTTCCACAACCTGATGGAACGCCGGTCCACGCTTGAATCCCCCGTTACATATCCGCAATCAGCGACCGATAGGGCTCTCTATCCCAGACGCGATGCCAAAGCCGGAACACCTCATCTACTGGGACGATGACCAGCCCTGGATGCTGCGAAACGTACTGCGACGCCGTTTCGACCGAGGTGAAGAAGTGGGTGACGTTGCAGAACTGCGTGCGCACGGTCTCAATATCCACCCCTGCTGCGGGATGGGATACAACCGCGCTGCTCGGTTCAAGCTCGCGCACGCCCGCTGGTGTGGCGATGAGCCGGATCCTGTCGCCGCTGATGGGATCGGGCGATTCGATGGCGGCATCGGCTTTAAGAAAGATGGAGAACATGATGGCGTCCCCTGCGCACCAGGCATAGAGCGGACGACCATTGATCGCGTAAGCGTGCGGTGTGGGTACGAGTGAGAGTCCCAAGCCCACAAGATTGCCTTCCTGATCTAACTCGCCCACGCGGAGCAGGGCAGCGACCTCATCCTGTACAAGTTGAAGTTCAGTGGCGATCCGCTCAGGCGATAGAGGATAACCTTGCGACAGAAGTTTCACCACGCTCCAGATGTGAAGAATCTGATCGGCTGATCCATCAGCGAAAGCCATCATACTTTCAGTCAGTTCTCGCAGGTCATACCTGGGTAGGGTTTGATCTGTCATAAGAATAGCTCCTTATATCTTGTTTATTGAAATGGTAGCGTTTCCAGCCACTGGAAGGTCAAGTTAGAATTCTGAAACACTCCAAGGGCTTTTACATTGACATGATTTGACACCGAACACCTGTTCGTGTTATGCTCGTGCTGCGTACAGGGCGCAGCCAGTCCGCGGACAGGGATTGTCCCACCTGACAGATTGCACACAATCCAATCATGCGAACGACCTTATGCCTCAGATGCGGACACGGGCAGCAAACGAAAGGTGTTCCGCATGTCTAAAGCACTTCCCCCAAACCCAAATCTTGAGTTCGACAAGAAGCAGGCCAAAGCCTTATTGAAGGCGTATCGTGCTGGCGATGCGGCGGCTGTGGAGCGGGTCCAGGCATTTCATCCGCGCCTTGAAAACGTCCCGGAGACCAGCATCCCGGCTGATGAGTTCAAACTGAGTGACGCCCAACTGGTCATAGCCCGCGAATATGGCTTGTCCAGTTGGCCGCGCCTCAAGTACGAGATTGAAATGCGCCGCGCTGGATTGACCGAAATATTCGGCCAGTTTGCCCAGGCTGTCCGGCAGGGGGATACAGCGCGTGTGCGTGAACTGCTTGAAACCACGCCCCCGCTGGCAGAGCGTATTAACGACCCGGTGATCGACTTCGATGCCCCGGCAGTTGTTGTCGCTGCCGGGTGCAGCCGGGAAGTGCTTGATGTCCTGCTGGAACATGGCGCCGACATCAATGCCACAAGCGCCTGGTGGGCGGGCGCGTTTGGGGTGCTGCATGGTAAAGACAGGGACACCGCGCAGTACCTGATCGAACGAGGCGCAAAGGTGGATGTTCACGCAGCGGCTGAACAGGGCATGATGGATGTCCTACGTGAGATGATCGCAACGGATTCCACGCTGGTTCATGCCAAAGGGCCGGACGGCCAGCGTCCCTTGCACTTCGCGCGCACGGTAGAGGTGATCGACTTTCTACTGGAAAAGGGTGCAGACATCAATGCCCGCGATGTCGATCATTGTGGGACAGCGGCGCAGTGGATGGTAGATGACCATTCCAGGCTTTGTCGTTACCTGATCGAACGTGGCGCAGAAACCGACATCTTCATGGCTTGTGCCCTAGGCGACGGCGATCTGGCGAAGACCTTGCTGGATGCCGACCCCGATGTCCTCAACAAGCGCATCGGACAGGTAGATTACCTTCAAGTGCCACCTGCTCCAGGACGGCATATTTATTTCTACAGCATGGGCGCTAACAAGTCCCCTCATCAGGTCGCACGTCAGTACGGCTATCATAAACTCTATCAAATGCTCCTGGAACGAAGTTCGCCGCAGCGCCGATTTGTCGCCGCTTGCGAGCGGGCGGACACCGAAACGGCGCAATCTATTCTTAAGGAATTTCCCAACATTACTACATCACTTTCTTATCAGGATCAGCGTATGTTGGCTGATGCCGCCTGGGAGAATGAGTTTGAAGCTGTCAAGGTGATGCTCGAAGCCGGTTTCGATCCACAGGTACGTGGGGCAGAGGACTCCACTCCATTGGATCGCGCCTCGTTTCACGGCTTTAGTAAGGTGGTCGATTTACTATTGCAGTACAATCCGCCGCTCACAGAGCGAAATAAATATGGTGCGCGACCGCTGGACACTGCGATCTACGGTTCAGTGCATAGCTGGCGACAGGATGGTGATTTTCCAGCAACGGTGGAGGCGCTCATTCAGGCTGGATCGAAAGTCGATCCGAACGCAGTTCCCAGTGGCAATGAGGATGTCGATGCTGTACTGCGTCGCCACCTGAATGAAGATACAAGGAAAACGTAAGGCATCAAACCGTGGCTGGTTTGTCTTCTTGATGTGAAAGCTTTATTCAATAAGGGTTATTTGGTGTGGTGGCAGGTGTGATGTTTCCTGGTGGTTCGGTCAGCTGAGGACATCTCATCGCACCCTATCAGAGCTGACTCGTGCCATGCTGTCCGGCAAATCCTCCACCCCTTCACTCGTGTCTTCTGCCTCAATACCATCTGCCCAATCCCCGTTATTGCTTTAGCTGCCTTTCTCATTGCACAGTACCACGCCACCCCACTGCTCAAAGCCGCTGGCGGCTTCGACTCGGAGCGCGTCCTGGGCTGGTGCCGCTGCGCTCAGACGCGCTCCGGTCGCCCTACGGGTGAGCAGCGGGGTCCCCGACGTGGTAGGACCTGTGCAGAAATGCAGCTTAACAAAAGCATATCGGATGATCGACTGGACGGATGCTCGTTAGTCAGGCCGCGTTAGCTCGAAAGGGCGCGTCGTAAGTTTTCCCGGAGCCTTTGTGCCCCGACGGTCTCCTACAGACAGTCGCGCTGATCCGATGTGCCATCCCCGCCCTGATAATCCGATCAGGTGGTGCTAAAGCCGTCGTGGATGCTGATGAGTAGTGAACCTCATCAGACCGGAAAGGTCAACAGTTTGCGTGTTGCTCATGCAACCGGGGACTGCATCCAGGCGAGTGACAAACAGATGAGCGCAGGGTCACAACTGCGCGGGTCTCGCGCCGATAGGCGGGTTTCACTACACTATTTTTCTCGTCAACAGTCAGGAGCGACCTCATGACTGATACGAACCAACACATCTGTCGCGTCGGAACGGCGCGGATCGACTATCGCGGGCACGCCGGACAGCGCGTGCTGAACACAACGATTAAGAGCGGTACAGGTCTGGGCGCAGTGTTCGCGCCGACCTGGAAGATGGTCATGGCATCGAAGCAGGGCAAGCTGTCGTGGCAAGCATATATCGTGGCCTACACGGCGCTCATGCGACAGCGTTATGCCAATAATCCAGAGGCATTTCTGGAAGCGCTGAACAGCGATGAACTCATCGTATGTTGTTACTGCCGTGACACGCACGATACGACCAAACACTGCCATCGCTACATCCTGGTCGAGATTCTCGAAAAGGTAGCTACCCATCATGGGGTTGGCTTCGAGACTATCGGCGAAGTCTACAACAGCCAGTGACGAACTGGCTCTTTTTTGCCCTCCAACATTACATTTCACCTTTCAGGAGGTGTGATATGACCCAAATCACCATCTACACAGATGGCT
>JAIOHN010000017.1 GCA_019912985.1 Anaerolineae bacterium
GACCTGAAGGGAACCGATAACACCGATGATAAGATTAAAGAAGATAATTGGTGACATCATTGGAATCGTTACGTAGCGCAGCTTTGCCCATGGTCCTGCGCCGTCAATTTCTGCCGCCTCATATAATGAATCCGGGATGCCCTGTAATCCGGCCAGGAAGATGATCATCGGCCCACCAACGCCCCAAAGACTCAAGATGATGAACGCAGGAATCGCCCAACCCGGATCCTGTAGCCAGGCGATCTTAGGACCTCCAAGCCCACGAATAACTACGTTCATCAAGCCAAATTCCGTGTTGAAAATCCAGGCCCAAAGCACTGCACTAGCGACCAGAGGCACGATACTCGGCAGATAATAAATAGTGCGGAATATCGCAATCCCTCGGATTTTCGTGTTGATCAACAACGCCAGGAAAAAGCTAAATATCAGTTGTAAGGGTACGGAGAAAACGGTATAGACAAAAGTAGCCTTAAGCGATTGCGGCAATATCGGATCGTTGAACAGGCGTTCAAAATTTTCAAGTCCAACGAAGCGTGGTTCCGAGATAAGATTCCAACTGTGGAATGTAAGGTAGCCCGCTACCAGCGCCGGAATGAGAAACCATAATATGAAGCCCAGGATAAATGGTGAAATAAATATGTAGCCGACAATCGTGCGTCGCCTGGCTAGAGTCATCGGCATCTTTGGGAAAAATGAGCCACTGGTTTGTGAAGTAGATTGGGAAACCATAACATTATTCCGTAGTCTAGAACAACCGAAGAGAGGGCAAGGGCTGACCTTCCCCTCTCAATGCTATCTAAGAACGGCAGATTTTACATCTGCGCCGCGCTAATAATCTCGTTCGCCTGACGGACGGCATCCGGGAAGACATCCGCCGCCGGTGTGCCCGCTGCGAGCGCGTCCCAAGCAGGCTGGATAAAGTTGCTGTTGGCTTCAACGTATCCTGCCGGTATACGCAGCGCGACACCGTGATTTGGTATGTAGCTGGTGACAAAGTCGGGATAATTCTCGGTGTGAATGCCTTCGGTGATCCAGGTTGCCAGTCCTTCTTCAGTAGTCAGCGCGGTCTGGCTGGGCAGCCACAGGCCAATCTTGAGGAACTCGGTCTGGTAGAAGGGGGTGGCCAGGAACCGCACCCATTCCCAGGCTTCTTCAGGATGTTCTGTGGTCGAAATGGCCGAGTGGAAATGCGCCTGAATCATGTCGGCAGGTTCCCCGATGTAGGGAATCGCCCCGGTCCCCAGGTTGATGCTGACCATGGACGGGTTCATCCAGGACAGGGCCCAGGAACCATCCACCGCCATCGCCAACCTGCCGTTGTCCAGCATCTGGGTATTGGTCATCCCCAGGCTTTCTAGCGAAGCAGTGCGCGGCATGACGTGATGCACGTAGATCAGATCCTGGAACATCTGCAAGGCCTCGAGGGCTTCCGGGCTGTCCAGGGCGATCAAGCCCTCGTCGTTGATGAATTTCCCGCCGTTGGAATGGACAAGTCCACCGACCATCTCCCAACGCACAGGCATCGAAATCCCCCAACGCTGGATGTCATCGGAATCGAAGCCGCTCTCGCCTGGATGACGTCCAGCACTGTCCACCGTCAGTTGTTTGGTGTTCTCAACCAGAGTATCCCAGTCCCAGAGTTCATCATCGAGGAAACCAGGTGGTGTGATACCTTCCTCTGCCAGCAAGTCGATATTGTGATAGGTTTGCATCGCGACCCAGCAGGAGCCGATCCCATGCCAGCGACCGTCCTCGTCTGCGCAGCGATTGGTTTCCTGCGGCTGGATGAA
>JAIOHN010000225.1 GCA_019912985.1 Anaerolineae bacterium
ACTTGCTGGACTGTAGGACAGCCCATCGACACTGGCGCTGATCTCTGGACTGCGGAACCGTGCGTCGTCGTCGATCTCGATCTCGTAGGTGAAGGGATCGCCTGCCCCGCTGACCGCCTCCCAGCTCAGCGTCGGTGTCGGGTCATTGAGCCGGGCATTGTTGCGCGGGTCAGCCTGACGTGGGGGTCGCGGTAGGCGCGGTGTCACTGTCAGCATCCGCACCTCAGACGCTGGGACGAAGCTGCCGCTGCCACTGTCCGCCAGCACCCGCCAGTAGTAGACACCATAGCCCAGCGCATCGCTGCGCGGCACCCGGTAGCTGATCCGCCGGTTGTTTGGCGTCTCGTTGAACAGCACCAGATTGGTGAAGTCCTCGTCGGTCGCCAGCTCGAAGCGGTAGCGATCGGCATCCCGGTTACGCTGCCAGCGGAAGTTGGGTCGAGTGCTGGTGGTGGCGCTGCCATCGCGCGGTGTGCGCAGTGCAATCTCCAGGCACGACAATGTGGTCGTGCTGTCGGTGTTGGAGTAGTCCGAGACATCGCTGTCGCGCACGGCTCGAACCCGATAGAAGTATTCCGTCTCACAGGTCAGACCGTCATCGGTGTAGGTATCCACATCGGCTGCCGTGGTGCCGATCTCAGTCCAGCCATCCACGCCATTGAGCGACCGTTCGACCGAGAAGCCGGTCTCATCGCTGCTGGTGTCTGTCCAGCTCAGTCCGATCGTTGTGCCCGACTCAGCGCTTGCGATCAGGTCTGTCGGAGCAACCAGCGGACCTGCCTCGACCTCGACACAGGCCGAGAACTCCGAGGTGTTGCCACCGGGGTCAATCGCAGTTGCGGTGATGAACTGCCCCAGGCTCGCACTGGCGGTGAGGGTCTCATCAATCAGCGCATTACCACTACCATCGGTGGTGACCTCCGCGAAGCCGAGATAGGTCTCACCCTCACCATAACCACTTGCATCGCAGGCAGCATTAGCGAAGAATTCGATACGGAACTGGGTATTCGCCGTGCTGTTGAGTGTGCCAGCGAGGGTGACATCACCACCACCAACAACCGCGCTGGTCAACTCAGGGAAGTTCTGGAGGTTGTTCGCGCCTGTATCTGCGTCGCCCACGTCATTGGCGGTCACTGCGTCTATGGTCGCCGCATTGCCATCTTCATCCAGATTGATCCCCAGACCGGTCTGGTCAGCGATCACATTGCCGGAGAAGTGATTGCCTGTACCGGTAACCACCTCAATCCCCACACCATTGAAGCGGATCGTGTTGCCAGTCACCACGTTATTGCTGGCATCCGAGTCAATCAAAATGCCTTGCAGCGTATTGCCCAGGTTTTGCGAACCTGTCACATCAATGCCGATGGAATTTCCAGCGATGGTATTCCCGGTCGTGGTTGCACCGAGCAGCGTCACACCTGTGTCATAACCGGCGATGACATTGGCCTCAGCAGAGTCCGAGATGAGATCACCATTGGTACCGATACGATTATTGGCGCTGCCCGCATCCAGATAAAGCCCCAGCGTACCACCAGCTAGATCGACGGTGCCGGTGCTATCGGTTCCGAACAGGTTACCCGCGATTACATTGCTGCTGGAACCGGACAAGAAGCTCACGCCGAGGATAACGTTGCCTTCAGCGACATCATCTGTGCCATCCCCATCCGTACCGATCGTCGTTAGAGACGAGGTTGAGAGATTCAGCGCTTCCCCGTTCAAAACAGGGGCCGCCCCAGTCACATCCACACCGATGTAATTACCCTGAACACGGTTGCCAGTGGAGGTACTGCCGGTGATTTTCAAACCGGCATCATCGTTACCGGCGATGACGTTGCGATTAGCCAGAGCCGCGCCGCCAATACTATTGCCGGGCGCATCCGCAATGTCGATACCCACAAAATTGCCCTGTGCGGTCACACCATCTGCCGCCAGACCGATATAGTTCCCCTCGATGACATTGCCGCCGTTGGTCGTCAGGCGAATGCCAGCACTATCGCTAAAGAAATTAATCACCAGCCCGCGAACGGTGGTATCCCCCGCGCTGATATTCAGGCCGATCACTCCATCCGCATCCAGCAGCGAACCGCCTGTCAGCACGATAATTGGCGCATCCACATAATCCGGCTCGGTGGTACCGTCGATGATCACCGGGTCGGTGATCTCCGGCATTCCTGTTTCAGGCGCAATAATGTAGGGGGCGGTGCCAGGAATATCGAATGCAATTGTATCTTTGGGTTCATTGGTGTTGGAGGCGTTGATTGCCTCACGCAGTGTACATTCCGTTGCGTCGCAGGTGCCATCGCCAGGGTCAGCAGTGGTGTTGATGACATAGGTTTGCGATACGGCCTCAACCGTAATGGTGACGGTATCCACATCCTCTGAACCATCATCATCCACCACCGTCAGGGTCAGATCCCATACGCCAACCGCAAGCTGTACGGTGGGGTTCACGCCAGTTGCGACCACCTGATTAGCGGAGTCACGCCACGTGTAACTGGCGATGGTTCCGTCTGAGTCAAAACTAACAGAGCCATGGAGGTTCACACTTTCATAACCATTGCCATCGCTGTCGGTTACGGTTTGGTCCGTACCTGCATCGGCTATAGGAGGTTGATTGATCCCACCCCCACAATCGAACTGGAATTCAGAGCCGTTGAAATCGGCTGCGCTGACACCAAAGGCCGCATCCAGCGCACTGTCTGTGCCGCCAAAATCGAGATAGAGCGGTGTCGTACTGCTGCCAGGGAAGCTGTAATTGGTCAGCCAGGTGCCTTCACCAAGGCTACTTTCACTACGAGCATAAGTAGGTGGCGTTGAGTCTTCACCTGCCGCACCAGACTGCCAGATCACAGTCGTCGCCCCATCACTCGGCCCTGTGCCACCGACTGTCACCCGATCCAGGGTCATGGTGCCAGGCGCGCGCTGAATCCAGCGGATATTAAACGCATCGAGCAGTACAGGTGTAGTAAGTGGGTTCTCAACTGTGAATTCAGCCACACCAAAGCTGTCAAACTCGGTAAAGGTGATACTGGCGCAGACAGATCCTTGAGGATTAACTGTGATGGTGACGGTATCCGTATCCTCAGCACCACCGTCATCAACGACCAGTAGTTCAAGCTGCCACACCCCAACAATGAGCTGAATGCTGGGGTTAGCGCCGGTTGCGACAACCTGCTCAGACATGTTGCGCCATGTATAACTGGCAATCGTCCCATCCGGATCATCGCTGCCGAAAGCATCCAATTTCACAAGTTCAAACCCATTTGCGTCCGAATCGACAAGAATCTGATCCGGTCCGGCATCCGCTACAGGTGGTTTATTG
>JAIOHN010000226.1 GCA_019912985.1 Anaerolineae bacterium
GTATAGTGTTGGTCATCGGGATAGACACCCGATGGGTCGAAGTCATGCACCGGCACGGCGTCGTGATCGGACATGCCGCCAAAGAAGATTTTCGCGCCACCCTCAAAGCTGCGGGCGAAAGCCGATTTGCGGTTGTGCCATTTGCCCACGCCATAGGTGTAATAACCCTGCTGGCGCAGCCATTCTGGCAGCAGCGGCGTCTCTTCATGAATGTCATAGGCCCATTCGCTGCGCTCACTGTAATCGAACGCATGGAACAGGCCGCGCCCGGTGAGGACCATACCCCGACTGGGCATACAGACCGCGCCTGATGTGGACCCCATGATATGGGTATGGGTAAAAGTCGTTCCGTCCGCTATCAGGCGGTCAAACATGGGCGTGCGCAGTTCGGCGTTGCCAAGTGCGTGAATCGCATCGTGGCGGTGGTCGTCTGCAATCATAAACAAAATATTGGTCATAAGCTGTATACATCCGTGAACTTGGATTGCAAATAAGCTACATAATCGCGGGATTGGATGCCTTCGCCGGTAATGCGGTGCGTCAGCTCATCGGCGTTGTATTTGCGTCCGTGCTGGTAGATGTTCTCGGTGAGCCAGTCGCGCAGGGTATCGAACTGGCCGCGCGCGATTTCATCGGGGATGGCTGGATGGGCGCGCAGGGCGGCGTTGAAATACTGCACTGACAGCAAATTGCCGAGCGCGTAGCCGACGAATGCCCCCATGCCGCCCATGCTCCAATGGACATCCTGCAAGATGCCCTGGGCATCGGTGGGCGGTGTGATGCCAAAGTATTCATCAAATTTGCTGTTCCACAGTTCCGGCGCATCTTCGAGGTTGACCGTGCCATCGACCAGCGCCAGCTCGACCTCGAAGCGCAGCATGATGTGCAGGTTGTAAGTCAGCTCATCGGCCTCGACGCGGATGAACTGCGGGCGGGCCTTGTTGACTGCTTTATACATCTGCTCTGGCGTAGTGTGGGCGAACTGGCCGGGGAAATAGTCGCGCACGACGGGCAGCGCCCATTCCCAGAAGGCACGACTGCGCCCGACGAGATTTTCCCAGGTGCGCGACTGCGATTCCGCGACAGCGTGCGAGTAGTTATCCATGTCGGAGAGGAAGGTGCCGTCGATCTCTTTGGCGAAGCCGTGACCGTGGAGGCCGTGGCCGGTTTCGTGGAGGGTGGCGAAGAAAGCCGGGTTGAAGAAATCCTCGACAAAGCGGGTGGTCAGGCGGATGTCATCGACCGCGATTTGCAGACAGAAGGGATGCGGCGCGGTGTGCATGGTGGCCCACTGGTCATAGTCGAAGCCATAGGCGGTGGAAACGCGCTGCGAAAGCTGGCGCTGGAGGGCGATGTCGAACGGCTGGTGCAGAATCGAGTCGTCCACACGCTCCTGTACGGCACTGACCGCCGCGACCAGTTCGACCAGCGCAGGCCGGTGAGCATCGAAGATGGCGCGTACCTGATTGGTCGTGAGTCCACGCTCCCAATGGCTGAGAAAGACATCGTAGGGATGGTCGGTGTAGCCGCGCAGCTCGGCCTCGCGCAGTTTGAGTTCCATGATGTGACGCAGGGCGGGGACAAATGCCGCGTAGTTGTTCTCGGCTTTAGCGCGCCGCCATGTCTCGAAAGCGTTGGCGGTGACATTGGCGTATTCGGCGACGAAATCTGTCGGGAGCGCGGCGGCGTAGTCGTAATCGCTGCGGGCGACGCGGATCATGCTGGCAGGAATGGAATCGAAGTCGCTGGTATCGACTTCCTGCTCCGCTGCTTCGAGCAGGCGGGCGGTGCGGTCGCTGATGAGCTGCTCGTGGCGGATGCGCTGAAGGGTCGCCATCTGGGCAGCGCGGGCGGTTCCACCGCCGGGGGGCATGAGCGTGTTCTGGTCCCACTGGAGCAGCCAGTAGGCCATGTTGAGATTGTGCAGGTCTTTGAGATGCTCGGTGAGCTGGTCGTAGGCTGAGGGCATGTGTCGCCACCATTCCGTCAAAAAGCGAGTGGGTCAACGTTACCAGGGGCGCGCCGGGGGCAACTGACCATTTTGTGGCATAATTATAAAATGACCTAAAAAGGCATTAATTTACTGAGATCGAGGGTGGGAAATGTGGTTTGTCAGTGTCGAAATCGAAAACTATAAAAGCTTTTTAAAGTCCAAACCAATTCCGTTTACGGAAGGTTTTAATGTCATTGTGGGGAAAAATAATGCGGGTAAATCCGCACTAGTGGAAATGCTTTCTCTCCATGCATCTCTATCAGAACATAGAAGTTTAAAGAATAAATCACAACCTACAGATCCAGTTAGTGACAATTGGCTTCTGGATTTAGCTATAAACGTGAGTAAAGAAGAGTTTGACAAACATTTTGATGAGAACGGTAACATTCAGATTAATTCAGTAGATCCAAATGTTCTATTGGTTGCTCAAAATTTTATCAAAGATTACAAAAATAAACATATACCCACATTAATGTTCAGAGTAACGCCAAATCATGTGTCTCCTGGTAGTATATTTGACTTTGATGGTAGAACCAAGTGGTCTCCTAACACTCGTAAACATCCAATGGCTTTTAGAAAAGCTTCAAATGGGGATTTAAATTATCCTGCGAGTGCCTCGTTAAGATATAGTCCAGAACAGGAACTTGCGTAAATCTTTTATAAGTCTTCAGTATATTTATTCAGTGCTGAAAGACCTACTGTTGATGAGTCTGAGATAAGTTCAGAACATATTCTTAAAAGTAATGCCTCCAACTTACCAACTGTTCTACATAGTTTATACAATGAAAACCCTTCGCGTTTTCGCCGCTACCTAAAGATTGTTCAGGAAATTTTCCCTGAGGTCAAAGCAATCACATTTCCATCTATCAATGCTCAAACCACTCGTATACTGCTTTGGGATATTGATCCAGATACAGAAAGAAACGACTTGGCTATTCGTCTTTCTCAAAGTGGGACAGGTATCAGTCAAGTTTTAGCAATGCTATATGTTGTTGTTACCTCTGATACACCTCGCGTCATTATTATTGATGAGCCTCAGAGCTTTTTGCATCCTGGGGCAATACGTAAGTTGTTTAACATCTTTCGGCAGCAAGAAATCAAACACCAGTATATCGTCACCACCCATTCTCCTGTTGTGATTGCAGCGGCTGACCCGGATAACATCCTCATGGTACGCAAGGAGGGCAGCGAGAGTGTGGTTAAAGTCATCGACAAGTCCGAAAAGCAGCAGATGGAACAGGTGCTGCGTGATGTGGGAGCGAGTCTATCGGATGTGTTTGGGGCAGACTATATTCTGTGGGTTGAGGGACCAACGGAAGCCAAATGCTATCCGTTGATTCTGGAGCGCTTGACTGACAAGTCGCTGTTTAGCACTGTGTTTCACAGTATTGTGAATACGGGTGATTTGCTGACGAAAAGTAATAATCGGCATGACTTAGCTATCGGGGTTTACAGTCAACTTACGTCGGGAGTCGCGCTGGTTCCTCCAGCCTTTGGCTTTCTCTTTGATCGAGAAAATCTCACTGACGAAAAGATTGATGACCTAAAACGTCGGGCGAAAAAATCGGTCGGTAAGGACTGTATGGCTTTCATACCGCGTATGATGTACGAGAATTATCTTCTGCATCCTGGGGCGATTTCTCATGTGCTTTCTGAATATTCAGGGGAAACTATATCGCCCGATAGTGTGCAGAACTGGCTTGATAACAACCTTCGTTCTGACGATGGCACTTATAATTCAAACTATTTTTCTGAGCAGCCTTCAGGTGAAGAATTTCTTGGAATCGTACATGGCGCAAATGTTTTGAATGAACTTTTCGAGAAACTTCCTGAAACGCCACACGAGTATAAAAAGGTCATTCACGGCGAACAGCTTACCCTGTGGCTGCTCAATCATGCGCCTGAGGAATTGAAGGAAATCAGCGACTTTCTGAATAACACCATCGCACAGTGGCAAAACGCCGAGAGATGGAGGAAGTTTGCCGAATGACGTATCATCGTCATAATGGTTAGTGGTAACCCATTATCACTGGGATAAACATGGCAGATGCTTTTATTTCCTATAGACGTAAACCCAGCGCCACTTTGGCACTGCTCGTGCAGGAAAAACTTAAGAATCCACACGGTATTGATGCTTATGTAGATGTCACCCGCACGGACAGCACCCGCGTGCAGTTTCCTCAACGCTTAATGCAAGCGATTGCGGATGCGCCCACATTCATCTGCTTACTGGGAGAAGGCACATTAGAGAGCGAGTGGGTTTTAAAAGAAATTCAGCGGGCTTACGAATTAGGCAAGCATTGTATCCCCGTTTTTCAGGAAAGTTATATCCCTCCGACGCAGGAAGACGAAGCCGTCAATTATTTGCTGAGCTTTGATGGTGTACATATCTTTGATATAAAGAACGTGCTGGTTGACCAATCAATTGCTCAAATTGCATCGCTTGTGCCTCAAGCTCCACAATCAAGATCGCGGTGGCGGAGCCGTATCGGCGTGGTTTTGGCGCTGCTGACTGTGTTCATTGTGTTCATCGGGGCCTTGCTGATTGCGCTCTCTGGAAATCAGCCGCCTGTGGTGGGAACTACACCTTCAACGACCACTGCGGTGGCGCAGGGATTGAGCGAAGCCACGACACCTGAAGCGACCGTGACCGTATCAGGATTGGCAACCGCCGATACCCGAACTGAAATTGCCTTGAACTTACCGACGCCAACGATTGATGTCCAGGCGACCGTCCTGGCGCGGCAGGGACAGGCCATCGCTGAAACGGCGACTCAGCACATTCTGGACCTGGCGGCAACTGCCACCGCCTCAACGCCGACGCCAGTCGTTGATGTTGAGGCGACGATTAATGCAGCTTTGACCGGCACCAGCCAATCACTTACCCAGATCGCAGAATGGACGCCGACGCGTTCTCCAATGGAAGCTGCTCTAGAGCGGGCGCGAAATTTCAGCGGCGGGAATGAGGATTGGGAGCCGTTTGAATGGGATTTCGATGGTGTGCCGATGATGCTGGTGCCAGTGGGCTGTTTTGAGATGGGTGAAAATGGCGAGGGTGGCAGGCAGTGCCATGAGGAACCCTTCTGGATCGACAAATATGAAGTCACCAATGCTGAATATGAGCGTTTTGTCGCCGCGGGTGGCTATGAGAACCCGGATTACTGGACTGATGCAGGCTGGGCGTGGAAGCAGGAGAATGAGATAAATGGGCCAGAAGATAATGAGGACTTAACCGCACCTGACCAGCCCCGGGTGGGCGTATCCTGGTATGAAGCGGTGGCCTACGCCAACTGGCGCGGAGGGCGATTGCCGACGGAAGCGGAATGGGAATATGCCGCGCGTGGTCCAGATGGGTGGCTATATCCCTGGGGAAATGAGTGGAGCGGGGATAATGCCGTGTGGTCTGGCAACTCTGGCAGTCGTACTGCTGAGGTGGGCAGTCGTCCGGCAGGAACATCATGGGTTGGGGCACTGGATATGAGCGGGAATGTCTGGGAATGGGTGAGTTCCCTCTACTTATCCTATCCGTATGATACAGAAGATGTTCGGGATAACATGGATGCTCAGGGTAACCGGATGCTGCGCGGGGGCTCGTGGGGCAGCCTTCGAGACTACGAGCGTGCCGTCTACCGCCGCGAGTTCAACCCGTACAGTCGCCTCTACAGCTTCGGGTTTCGTGTGGTGCGTCCCCCTTCTTCCTGAATCGCTGTAAGGGAAACTTCCTCCAATACCCTTTCTACATAGGCAACGGACACGGCATTGCCGTGTCCCTACTTTCCGGACTTAACCACATCAATGATAATAATAATTTATTCGAAAATAGGGACATATGTCCGGACATATGTCCACCTCGCCACAGAACAGATGTGCTACGATGGGATCGTTGCAGTTTCACAACGGCTCAGAGTAGTAGACCGCCGCGCTTACGGGCGAACGGCTGGGGAGACTGGCGGCCTGCATGACTGTCCGCATCTGCACCACTCGACAACCGCGTGTGGATGGCCTGAGGCAGTGTATTTCCTGTCCGGCGTGATGCCGCACATCACGAGGGAGAAAGGCCGGTTGAATGGCACAGGCCATCACGACCACGTTGAAAACCATCAGCGCCACAGAGGGACGCATCGGCGGCTACCTGGTGATCTGGGGCAGCCCAGCGCAGCGCGACCTCCAGGGCGAATATTTTACGCAGGACACCGATTTGGGGCTGGACTGGTATGACCAGCGCCCGGTGCTCTACCATCACGGGCTGGATGGCGATCTGAAAGCCGCGGTGATCGGGGTGATCGACACGCTGACGCCGGATGAAACCGGTGTGTGGGCAGAGGCGCAGCTCGATTTGCGCCAGCGCTATGTCCACGCGGTGCAGCGGCTGGTTGATAAGGGCATTTTAGGCTGGTCATCGGGGAGTCTGCCGCATTTGGTGGAGGTGGGCGCGGACGGCGGAATCAAGCGTTGGCCGATTATCGAGGGCAGCCTGACGCCCGCGCCTGCCGAACCCCGCCGTACCGATGTCCGCACCATCAAGAGCGCTTTTGATGCGCTGGGAATGGACACGGCGCGGCTCAAACTGGAACATGAGCGTGAGGTCGAAGTGGCACTCACGCCAACCAATGGAGGAATGCAATCCATGCAAGAAGAAACGACTCTCATCAACGAGACTCCCGCGCGCAAGCGGCTGCCGGTGGGCAGCAGTGCCGACGCGCTCAAGCACATCGAGGTCGGCAGTGCGTATGACACGCTCGATGCGCTGGATATGCTGCACGGCTATATGATCCTGCGGGCGACCAAGAGCTTTCAGGGCGTGAGTGAGACGTATGCCAATGCGCTGGCGCACAAGGTGCGCAAGGCAGGCATGACGGCGATCAAGTCTGACGAGCTGAGTTACAGCACGCAGGCCAGTTATGGCGATGAATGGGTGCCGGATTTGTGGAGCGCGCAAATCTGGCAGAAGGCGCGGCTGGAGAATGTGATTCTGCCGCTTTTCCGTACGATTGAAATGCCGAGTAACCCGTTCGAGCTGCCGATTGAGGGGACGGACCCAACGGTCTACTTTGTGCCGGAGACGACCAGCGAGAATCAACTGACGCTGGATGCCTCCAACAATCCTATCCCGGATA
This sequence comes from Anaerolineae bacterium, assembly GCA_019912985.1. Classification (GTDB taxonomy): domain Bacteria; phylum Chloroflexota; class Anaerolineae; order Aggregatilineales; family Phototrophicaceae; genus JAIOHN01. The sequence continues at coordinate 7,111 of JAIOHN010000226.1, forward strand.
GCAAGGTCGGCAGCGGCAAGGTGCAGCTTGCGGCGAAAAAGCTGGCGCTGCGGGTGGGCTTTAGCTCGGAACTGGTCGAGGATGCGATTGTGCCGGTGCTGAACATCTACCGTGAGCAGGCCATGCGGGCGATTGCCGACAGTATCGACCATGTGCTGC
>JAIOHN010000018.1 GCA_019912985.1 Anaerolineae bacterium
GTTGTACGTTACCCGATACTCCTCATCGACTGCCGAACCACTGATATCCTCACTTGCCAATGGTTCAGCACACGGAAATTCAGGTCGGGTATCGCTAGCGCGTTGGTACTGACGAACATTGCCTTCCTGAAAAAAGACAACATCTCGCTCTGTATCAACTAGAGAGTGACTACAAACTGACGTGCCCCGAAAATCTTCAACGATGTAGGTTTCGGTCACATCCGACGTTGGACTTTGATATTGCCAGACCTGGGCGGAGCGGGCAGCTTGATCACCGTAGTAGAAGATTTGGTCACATATTTCAATGCTGTTAACTTGAGCATTGACGAGTCCATGGTTCCTGGACATCATCGTTACCCAACCGGGCAAAGAAACAGAAAGCCCTAATGTAATAATCAAACTTGAAATTATTCGTGGATGATTCAGCATTATTCTATTAAAGATGCCTTTCAGTCGTCTGTAGCTCAACGAAACATTCTCGCTTCCACTGGCTCAAATTTCATGGGGCGAGGATAACATCAATTACGCAACGGAAGCCAATATTCCAGTCTGTTGTGTTTGGATCGACTCCTAATCTGTCCATGGCTCGTAGGCTAACCGGAATTGTAATCCATGATCCACCTCTCACTGTTCGAGGTGCAAAAATATCTGTATTTTCTCTACCATCCGCACTATTGTACGGATAGTTAGTCTCGCTGAATATACTACTGGTCCATTCTCGAAGATTGCCACTCAAATCCAGTGCGCCAACCCATGAAGCGCCACCCGTCCTCATACCCACAACATCTGGCAAAAGGGTGTTACCATCATCAAAAATCGTATACTCTGGAACGAAGGTATTACCCCAGGGATAAGTGAGATTATCTGGTCCGCGTGCTGCATACTCCCACTCAGCTTCTGTAGGCAGTCTACCGCCCCTTGCTTCACAATACTCTAGAGCATTAAACCAAGATATATTGTCGCGTGGAGCATTGTTACCTGAAAACGAACCGGAACTTCCATATTGTTCATTTGTAATCTCAGTCTGGTCAATCCAAAATGGTTGGTCAAAGCAAATATTTGTTGATGGCGTTTCTTTTTCAAACCATGCCATTTGGCATTGTCCGGTCCCTAGTTCCATTTCACATTGCTGAAACGCACTGAGGAGTTGTTCATCATTACTTCCCATATTGAAGCATCCAGCGGGTACTAACACCATGGGAATTCCATCAAGTGTACTTGAAACGAGTTGCCATTCACTATTCGAACTAACCCCTTGAGTTGCTAACTCAAAGGAAACTTGAGAATCAGCTTCTATAGTGGTGTTATTCACACCAACATTCGGATCTAGATTTTCTTCTGGATTTGAAGCCTCAATGAGGATTGCTTCCCAATCTACATCCATATCAGGGCATGTTTCTCGATAAGGTTCGGTCCCCAAATACGTTGCCCATTCTACCTGTGTTAAGTTACGGCCTGCAGTTGTGCATGCTACCTCTATCCAACTCTCTACAGAGATATCCCATACCATGAGTGGTACGTTTGCACCCACGGTCGCTAATTGACTACTATCGTCGTTAATATCTATCGCGAAAATTGTGCTATAACATCTATCTGTATTACATTCCAATGGCGAAACAATCTGAGCAATAGGCTGAAAGGAATCAGAATCCCATATAACAAAATCCCCTTGGCTTCCTGCAGTTACAAAATGCGAAGAATTGACAACGAAGTCCACGTCGTAAACACCACCCTCATGCCTAATCGTTTGAGATATCCGTTGATGATCTATATCCCAAACGATAATTTCAGGAGCATATGACAGTCCAAAGAAGAGTAATTCTCCCGAAGGATCAAACTCAAGATAATCTACTGCACTGTATTCACTATATTCACCCAAGGATATTTCATCGTATCCAAAATCAATGGTGCTATAAATAACCTCCATGTTGGAGACGTCTACTAACATGACTGAGCCATTAAGACCGATAGCTATGGTCGCATTGTCCGGACTAATTGCGATCTGTGATATTTGAATAAACTCATCATTTTCTGCAACGTAAAATTCATCTAAAAGTTCGAAAGTCTCCGCTGAATACAAAAATAGGGCATCATCAATTGCTATAGATATTAACCTGCCATCATTGCTAATGGTAATATCCGTAGTTATAGGAGTTTCGGACACGATCGGCAGACTGAATGTACGTATTAGCTCATTTTGAATTGTAATGATATCCACATTGTTATCCTCATTTAACACCACTAAGCCAATGTCTGGATGGTATGCGATTCGCTTTGGGTCCAATGTCGAAACTGAATCCAAAATGTACGATGAATCATTTTTTATATTCCAGACAGTTGGCGCAGGCTCATTGAGAGTTAACAGCATGTCGTCACTTAAGAACCAAACATCGGTCGCACCATCGTAATCAAATAAGGATGTAATGCGGGTCCCATCTTGCAAGTTCCATAAATGTGCATTTGAATTTGCAACACTATGTCCATCAAGATCTAAAAGACGACCATCGTCATCAATATCTTGAAAATTATGTGTACTATCAAAGGTGTTGACAGTTTTAGTAATTTGTCTAGATTCTGGATTCAAAATCAATATCTGGTTATGCCCAGCGGCTACTACTAAGTTTCCAGTCGCTTGATCTAAGATTATGCTACCAATCCCTTGATCTGTTAGTCGGTATTCCTCAACCCCACTAGTTGCCACACTGATAACATATAGTGTGTTTTGATACCCAACATACAGTTTGGATTCATCTAGTGAAAAAGTGTAGTTATTAGCTCCATCGAATTGATGAGTAAGAATAAGTTGACCACTTGCGACATTCCATATGTTTACTTCACCACCACCCGCTACGTCAGCTAGCAGTCCACCTTGTGGACTGAAATCAATGTTTGAATAAAAATCACCTGTGGCCAATGAGTATGTTGTATTGTCTACAATATCCCAGATTAACAATGTATCTCGACTTTGGTTGGTATCATCATAGCTAACAGCTATTGTTCTGTTGTCTGGCCCCACCGAAAGTCCCCCAAGACCTATTAAGCCATTCAATTCTAATTCTTGTATAATCTCGCCTGTACTAATGTTCCATACAACAACTGTCTGCCAAGCAAAATCTCCTCTAGTCGTAAAAGCATGACAATCTATAATGAGTATAGTTCCGTCGTCAGAAAATATTATGTCTCCAATTTCTCCCCCTCTTGGACATTCTATTTGCTGTGTCATGTGTCCCGAAATGAGATCCTGAATATATATAGTCGATCCAGCATACGATGCGATTATAATCTGACCAGACGGCAGGATAGTGCCCCCTCCAACTAAGAGCGTTGGACTCGGAGATTCTTTTATTACTTCGCTAATTCTATTACTAGGCGTAATAGTCCAAACTGCTATGTTGGAATTAAACTCGGTTACAAAAATATCAGTGTCTTCATAAAATGTAACACTATCGATCTTGTTGCCTGTAGTGGAAAACTGTAAGGGATTATCCGAATAATTAATATACCAGACAGACATATCGCCGTCTTCAGAGATAGAGATAAGGTGTCGTCCATCATGACTAAATGTCAAAGAGCTAATCAGAGATGTATAGTTTGATGATAAACTCGTTAACAAATTACCATCGTTAATATCATAGATATTAATAATATTGCCATCGGTTGACACGGCTATAGAATTGTTATCAGGGCTTAGTGTAAAAGCACTGAGTGATGGATGCGTGGTTAACTGTAAAATCGGAGTTCCATCGATGTCCCATATATGTACCACATTTCCGCTAAGGTAATCTGATCCAGCAGCAATCATGCTATTGTCGGAACTGAACTGTAAGTTCCGTACTTTACCTCGTGGTGTAAAATCAGTAGGAATTAACGCTAAGTGGTGTCCTGTTCGCAAATCCCAAAGGTTGATGCTTACACCTCTATCAGGTGATGCTACAGCTAAAAAATTATTATCAGGACTAAAAGTAATTGCATGAGGATACCAATAAAATGCTGTACTGTCTTCAAAGTAATCACTATTTGAAGCACGAATAACACCAACATTTTCGCCTGTTATTGAATTGTCTACATAAAGAACATTTCGGTCATTATCTGTGTAAGCGATGATGTTGCCGTCGGGACTAACGACAGGGTCTACCATGCTATTGCCAGATTCAAAGCTTAATTCAACTACACCTGAAAAAATATTCCATAACTGAAATCCAGTTTCATTTACCCCCCAAGCCTTCGGATTAGCAGCTGAATTAAAACGAAATTCAAGAATACTTCTGTCAAAATCTGTATAGCCAAATAGATAGTGTGGTTGACTCTGGAGTGCGGTGAGCAAACTTCTTTTAGCCTCGACAGTTGAGGAAACTCTATTTGCTTCAACACTCAAAAGCATTGCGAGATCAATATGTCCATTTTCGATATTTTGGTTCGCGGCGTCCGCTAGAGATTGAGAAAGCGTTATTCGAGCGAGACGTTCTGTTTCTAAACGGGCGGCAACAAAATCAGGTTCTACAAAGTCTGAAATTAGGGTACTTGACAAATCTACTATCCACTCATAGTCACCACATTCCGGTTCTGTACTAGAATCTAACGAAGTATTTGGTGTTGACAACTCCAATCTAGTAGTTACTCTTCCCAGTACACCATCGTCTTGAATACACTGACTCCAACTAGTACTTAATATACGTCGCAATTCCTGAAGTGTTCTTCCATTATCTATTATCATTTCTTCCGTTAAGATAGCTGCTCCGCCTACTACCGGAGTGGCAGCAGAAGTACCGAAAAACTCTCGTCCGCTAGGAAGCAACAGCTCGCCGTAGGTCACAAGATTGGGCCGCACATGCTCATCATCCGAGTAGTCCACATCAAAGCTGTTCAATTCATAGTATTGCAGGCTATTAGAGCGCCCTGAATACCACGCCAGTGTCGCTTCACTTGTGCTCTGTGCCCCAACTGAGAATGATGGGAGAATGTCTGCGGGTGGCTGTACCACCGGGTCGAGTGATACCGCGGTGTACGGGTCGAACGCAGCAGGTATGGACCCTTGAATGTACAAGTCAAAACGTGTGTCCACGGGAATGTTCTGGTTGGCGTCTCGTAGTGAGATGAAGATGTGATGGTCTGCGACTCCATCCGGGTTTGCTGCACTGGTGCAGGCAAACTGCTCGCCGTTCACTGGTACAGTGTTGTAATCACCGATCTGAGCCAATTGTCCTGTCGTGAGAGTGACGCGGGCCATGCCCGGTGGGGTGTCTTCTGTTCCTTGTGAAGTCACTGGAGCAAAGGTCTCTGTCGCGTCCAGTCGGCAGTTCCCAGACACAATCAGTTCGAATTCATAGGCATCATCCGGTCCTGGATCCCAAGTTGCTGTTACCGTCACATC
>JAIOHN010000227.1 GCA_019912985.1 Anaerolineae bacterium
TGCTTTTGCAAATGCACAAGTTCGCCCGCGTAGCGAGCTAGATCGCACTACATCAACTGAGCATCTATCTCCCCCCGCTGATCGCCGAGTTGCTGAAACAACTGCTGCGCTTGTCGAGCACATTGCAACCCATAATCAAAGTCGGAAATCGCTGAGGATAGGTAGGCTGTCGCCAGCAAGGCGTGCCCCCGCTGAAGGGAATGTGAGGCCTGGGCTCCGTCCAATGCGTGTTGCAACCAGCGGCGTCCTTCCTGGAAAAAACCGCCCAATTCCCAGAAATTCAGGTCTGAGCCTAATTGAGCGACTATTGTAAGTGCCTGTTCGCTATCATTTGCAAGCAGCCACTCGAACGTATGCCGCAGATTATCATGATCATTTTTGACGCTCTGTAACCTTTCGGATAGTGGCTGCCTTGCCAGGTTTTCTGCTGCACGGGTGACAAGCAGTGCATAATAGCGGGCATGGCGTTCCAGCGCATCCGCTTCCTGATTGCTACCGCGCAACTGCACCTGAGCAAACTGGCGGATAGTCTCGTGCATGTTGTAACGCTGGTGCTCGGTATCCGCTCCGAAGACTACCAGCGAGTGATTAATCAGTTCAGCCAGCACCTCGGCGCATGACTCACCGGGTGTGCTGACCGCCTCGGCGGCTTCCAATGTCCACCCGCCGGCAAAGACCGCTAACCGGCACAGTAGTGAGCGTCCCTTATCGCTCAAGAGGTCATAAGACCAATCAATCAGGGTTTGTAGGGTGCGCTGGCGCGATAGAGTTTCGGTTGCTTGCCTGTTCAACCAGGCAAAGCGGTGATCCAACCGTTCGGCGATGGCCTCGATTGGTAGCATGCCAACCTGTGCTGCGGCGATTTCGATTGCTAAGGGGATACCATCAAGCTGCTGGCAGATGCGCGCGACGGCCAGAACATTGGCATTGGTAAGCGCAAAATTCAACAGCGATTGCGTGGCGCGGTCTATGAATAGTTGAACCGAGTCAAAGTTTAGCGAGTCTGCAACTGTGAGACGTTCGGCGCCATTAATTACAGGGGTAGCAAAGGGTTCCAGCCGTACCACGTGCTCCTCTGCAAGATGAAGTGGGATGCGGCTCGTCGCCAGCACAGTCAGCCCCGAGGCGTCACGGAAGAGTGTTTGGGTGAGACTGGCACACGCTTTCACCAGATGTTCGCAGTTATCCAGCACGAGCAGCAGAGACTTGTCACGCAGGTAATCCATGATGGCGCTCATGGATGAGCGACCGGTGTTGGTCGGCAAATGCAACGCTGCCGCGACCGCATCGTCCATAGCATTTCCATCAGTAACGCCTGCCAGTTCGACCAGACAGATGTCGTGGGCGAAAATGCCTGCCATGCGACGGGCAATCTCAATCGCTAAACGTGTTTTGCCAACGCCACCCGGACCCGTTAATGTCACCAGTCTGACCGTTCGGCGTAACAGCAGATCAACAAGTCGCGCGGATTCTTGCTGGCGGCCAAAAAAGCGTGTCAGAACAGGAGGCAGACCGGCTTGTGTCGAATGCGACTCGAACGGCGCGAGGCCGCGTATCTGTTCTGCAAGCATCATGGTTTCAACTGCTGGAGCTAACCCTAACTCCGTTGCCAGCACGCGGCGACAGGTTTCATAGACCTCTAGTGCAGCGCTGCGCTGATCTGCCCCTGCAAGTACCCTCATTAACTGACGATAGGCTGTTTCGCTGAGCGGATCATATTCGAGCAGATGGCGTATGGTGCGTTCAGCTTCAGCCAGTTGGCCGGTGTGCTCATGAAACCCAGCAAGCTGTTCCAGTGCTGCCGTGACCTGTACCTGAAAGTATTGGCGCTGCGTGAGGAGCCAATCGTCGAAATGCAAACAATTGGCAAGTGAAAATTGTTCTAAGAAATCACCCCGCACCAAATCAAGCGCTTCGGTCAGCCGTGCGGCACATTGCGCGCAGTCCTGTGGGTCGGGGTGCGGATGAAGACGGCAGGCCTCGATCAAAGCGCGAAAGCGAGCCACATCGAGTTCGTGATCGCTGAGTGGATTGAAGCCCAGGGTGAGCCGGTCACCAATCAGGTGTGGTTGTTGGTCGGAAGTGTTCGTTCCCAGCGCCTTCTGAAGATGCGCCCAAGTCACGCGGAGATTGTTTTGAGCAGCAGCAGTGGGTAAGTCGGGCCACAGTAAGCCAAGCAAGAATTCACGGCTGTGTGCGTGATCCGACTCCATAAGAAGGTAAGCCAGCAACCCGATCGCCTTGCGGTTGGTGAGGGTAATCGCTCCAAACCGGCGATGCTCAATCTGCAATCGACCAAGTAAAGAAAAAACTAATCTAGCCAAGGTCGCCCCAAATAATGATGGATTAATGGGCCCCCACTAAAGTACAGCATATATCACAACGGACAAAAAAGCATCATCTATCCCAAAACCATCTAACGATTGTTGTGATTCGAGTGGGATCGTAACCCACACATGCGAGGAGAATACAATGTCAACAGAACAGAACAAAGCTTTAGTCCGTCACATGGTGGAGGAAACCTTCAATCGGGGAAACGTTAGTCAATTCGACGAGTTCATGGCGCCCGACTTCGTTGAACGCGAAGTACTGCCCCCTGGAATACCGTCTGGTCGTGAAGGCGTCAAACAGTTGACTGCCATGTTACGCAGCGCCTTCCCAGACTTCCAAGCCACGATCGAGGATATTGTCGCCGAAGGCGACAAGGTGGTCATCCGTCAGACCTGGACCGGCACCCATGAGGGTGAGTTTATGGGCGTTCTGCCAACTGGTAAGAGTGTATCCATTGGAGTGATCGATATCCTCCGCATCGCTGGGGGCAAGTGTGTGGAACACTGGGGCCAGATGGATACCATGAGCCTGATGCAGCAGCTTGGCGTGATTCCCGCGTAGGAACAAGGCTGAGGTTAGGCATCCAGCAGAAGTTGCAATCGGAGTGCGATGGTCATGTCGAGCGTTGGATTGCTATTCCACATGATGGTGATAACGATTGTCTGACGGAAAAGGAAAGCGTGACCACCGGTGCTCCAATGTAAGCTAACGATCTCAAGTGGTATCCGAGAGAGAAAGGGATACAGTAATGCTCAGACTACGACGTAACATCCTAACCGCCCTAGTGGCATTGGCTTGGTTGTTGATTGCCCCGATAGGGCAAACCGCAGGGACAATCATCTATGCTGACCAAGGGATGGGAGACCCTACGTGCGTGAATCTGCCACCGCAGGCGAATGATCGCGCTCGCGCTGCAACGTCAGGGAATCCCGCGTTATGCACGCCAACACCAAGCGAAACCCCTACCCCTGATCCCACCAGCGAACCAACGGATACACCGACTGACACGCCGACAGACGCCCCAACCGATACGCCGACGCCAGTTCCTCCGGCAAACATTACAGTCTACAACACAGGCTCATTTTTCGTCCAATACTATGTGTCTTACAGTCTTCCCGGCTCGCCCCTGCAGA
>JAIOHN010000228.1 GCA_019912985.1 Anaerolineae bacterium
GCCTGATATGACGGGGTGGAAACTGCTGGAAGACTTGCGCGAACATAAGGGTGGTACTGGGATGCCAGCGGTAGTCGTCATTACCGCTTATGGTGATCCGGCAAACCGGTTGATCGGCAAGCTGCAAAATGTCCATGATTATTTGATTAAACCGTTTACCGCTGATGAGGTGGAGCGGGTTGTGATTGGTGCATTAAGCAGCGTGAGTAAATGAGAAGCTGCACAACAATGAAATGGGGGGCAGCACCAATACTGGTGCTGCTTTTTTTATTGGGGGCTTGCGCCAACACTGAGAGCGATACGACAGATTCCTCGGTTCGCGACCGCATTCAGGCGAATCTGGCTGCTGGGCGGACCATGCAGGCGCTTTACCAGATCGATACCCTGGCGGCTGAAACGGGCTGGAGTGCTGATTTACTGCTTCTGGCAGGGAACACCTGGCAGCAGAACGGTGATGTAACGCGAGCGCTGCCTTATTGGGAAGCTGTACAAGCAGCACAACCTGATGTCAATTCAACGCTGCTGCGTCAAATGAGCCAGGCGTATCTCGATCTAAATCAGTGGACGCAGGCGGTTGATACACTCGACCAGCTTGTCACCCTCGACCCTGAAAATGGTTGGGGACACTATCAACTTGGGTTAATCCGGGCAGCTTTTGACCCGGCAGCCGCAGCCACACACCTCCAAGCCGCCGCCCGTGTACCAGCCTATACCGAGACAGCCAACAGCCTGCTGGCTGTCGTTGAAAATCAGGCAGATGCTTATGTTGTCGGCGTTCGGCTGGCTCGCCTTGATCTGTGGCCGTATGCAGAGCTGGCTTTTCAACGCGCCATCGACCAGGGAGACGCGCCAGTCGAAGCGCTGGCTTATATCGGTTTGGCGCGCGATCAGCAAGGTAAAGATGGGCAAGCGCTGGTGAGTCAGGCAGTGGCGACCAGTCCTGAGAATGCGCTTATCCGCTATCTGGAAGCAACGCATCTGCGCGTTACAGGTGATTATCGTGGCAGTCTGGAAAGCCTGATTCAAGCCACTGCACTTGAACCCGATAATCCGGTTTATTATGCTGAACTGGGTACGGCTTATCAGTTCATGGGCGATCTTGAGAGCGCCGAACGCTGGTTGAAGGTTGCCAATAACTTGTCCAACGGTGACCCACAGTTCCAACAAATGTTAGCGCTTTTTTATGCGGAAGAGGCTTATAATCTGGATGGTGGCGGCTTGGAAACGGTTGAAAATGCCACCGTGATGCTGCCCAATGATCCGGATTTGCGTGCTGGATTTGGCTGGGCCTTGTATACCATGGGGCGCACCGAGGATGGCTTGAACCAGCTTGATTCGGCGCTGGAAATCGAGCCGAACAATGTGCGCGCATTATATTATAAAGCGCAGATTTTACTGGAAACGTCGGACGACCGTGAAGCTGCTATCCGTTTGCTGGAACGCGCAGCCAGCCAGCAATCTGAATTGGAGGCAGATGTCCGCCGTTTGCTCGATGGTCTGACAGGAGAGTAATATTTGGTTCGTACGCTGACAAGAACACTCCGTTCTCAAAAAATCACTCTTTCCCCTTTTTCTGCTTCAATTACCCGGCATCCTATTTTCATCCGTGACGTACGCCGTATCTGGTGGGGGCGCTCCGAATCTAGTTTGCGACGCTATACCAAACGCATCTTCTGGCGAACCCAAGGGATTGTCACACTCGTCTGGTTAGGGTTAAGTATTTTTTTGCTCCTCAGTGCGCCTGTTTATGCGCGCTCTCTCAGACTGCTGCTTACTCAATCAGCCAATGCTCTGTTCTTGTTGTTTGGAATCATGATCGTCATTGGTCTTGGGCTTGATTTCGCTTGTGTGAGCAGCGCAAGCAGGAACATGCACCGCGAGATTGACGCTCAGCGATGGGATTTGGTGCGCCTGACCGCACTGAGCGCGCCAGGAATTGCCTTATCAAAACATGCGGTAGTGGCTTTGCAATCCTGGCGGGCGATGGTCGCAATTATGGCTGGTCGTGTTACGACTCTATGGATTGCGCTTGTCGTTCAATTTGTTTTGCCGCTGCTATTGCTCGGAGAAATCTTTCCGCTGCGCATTTTCCTGGAGGGATTTCGTGCTGAGCCTTTGCAAAACATACTGATGATTCTTCTCTTTGTGTCTGTCGCCTTTGTCTATGTAGCCGAACCCCTGTGGCGCATGAAAGCCATGACCGCCGTCGGCATGATGGTTTCTATAATGGTACGTGACCGTTCGCTGGTGACGCTGGCTTCATTTGGCATGATCTTCGCCATCTGGTTGTTACAGGTGATTATTGTCATCAGCCTGAGCCTGGGCTTTAGCTTTATCACGCCCTTTTTTTTCTTTAATTCGATCATTACCTTTTATTTTGTCGCAGGGCTGATCGTTATAGTCGTTGCGCTCACTATTCGCGGGTTCTATTCCCTTCTGGAAAAGTGGGCCATCCGCCGTGTGATCCGCCGAATCGCCCGCGATAAATAATCGTTTACGCCTCTTTCGCTGCGTGTTAGAATCACCAGCGCTGAAATATGGAGGCCATTTCGTTGCGAAGAGCTGTTCTACCTGTCGTACTACTCATTATCTTTCTCACGCTGCTCGGCTTGAACAGCCAGATGGTGAATTGGCATTATGTCCTGTCCGGTGATCCTGGAACGGTGTTATATACCGCCACATTCGATGACTTCACGGATGATTGGAAACAGTATGAAGGTCGCCTGGAAGCTGCCGTCGCCGATGGTGTATTAAGTCTGCAATCGAATACAGCTGGTTCAGGCTCTTATTCGGAAACGCGCCAGTATTTTGACGACTTTGATCTGCGGGTAGAAGCCCGTGCGGTCGGGGGGCCATTGAATAATGGCTATGGTGTCATTTTCCGGCTGCAAGACAAAGGCAACGAATCATTTGCGGATGATAGTTACTACCTTTTCCTGGTGAGCAGCGATGGTTATTATCAGGTGCGGCGGGTTGAGGATGGGAATGATGTGATCTTAAGCGCCTGGATTCCATCGGATGTGGTCAGGATGGGGGCCGCGCCGGATGCCGAGTCAAATTGGCTGCGGGTGATCGCCCAGGGAGACCAGTTCCGCTTTTTCGTGAACGGCGAACCCATGCAAGTGTGTGTGCCGGACAGCCCTGATGGTGTGAGCACCTACGATGACATCAACGGTGTCTGCCTCGGGCAGATGCAAGATGCGCTGGTGGATGATAAGATTGGTTACGGTCAGATCGGGGTTGGCATTCAGTCCTTTGATGAGCCGGGAGTCACTGTAGAATTTGACAACATCCTGATCACCGCCCCTGAAAGTCAAATCGAGTAGTCAGTCACGGAGTGTCATGAAAGTACATCTGAGATCAGTAGGATGCCGACTGAACCAGAGCGAAATCGACACGATGGCCCGCCAGTTTGTTCAACAGGGCCATGAGATTGTTCAAGATGCCGCCGAAGCAGATTGGGCGGTGGTGAATACCTGCGCCGTCACGCGCGAAGCCACCCGCACGAGCCGTCAGTTAATCCGCGAACTTCAACGAGCCAATCCCGACAGCGAAATTTCAGTCACCGGTTGTTATGCGCAGATCAAACCGAATGACATCACCGTGATGCCCGGTGTCAAGCGCGTCGTTGATAATCTCGCCAAGAGCGACCTGGTTGAGACGGTCACAGGTGTGCCGGTTGAACCGTTTGATAATGAGCCGCTGCTGCGTGATGAAGTGCTGCCCGGAGCCTCTGGCCGGACACGTGCCTTTGTGAAGGTACAGGATGGCTGTGATAATGCCTGTACATTTTGCGTGACGACGGTTGCGCGCGGGGCGGGGCGCAGCCGCCCACTGACTGAAGTGCTGGAAGAAATCCGTTATTTACAGGCTATGGGCTTTCAAGAGGTGGTGCTTACTGGCGTACATCTTGGAAGTTACGGTCACGATTGGGGCGATCGTGAGGGCCTGGTCAAACTGGTGCAAACCATCCTGAGTGAAACCGATCTGCCGCGTCTCCGGCTTTCTTCGCTGGAACCGTGGGATTTGTCCCCGAATTTCTTCGATCTGTGGGATGATCCGCGTTTGTGTCCACATCTTCATTTGCCATTGCAAAGCGGGTGTGATGCAACTCTCAAGCGAATGCTGCGGCGCACCACCCAGGCAGATTTTCGTGCCTTAGTGCAGGCGGCACGCGCGAAAGTTCCCGCGATGAGTATTACCACAGATGTGATCGTCGGTTTCCCCGGCGAGACAGATGAGGAATTTGCGATTAGCCAGGCGTTTATTGAAGAAATGGCATTTGCCGGGATGCATATTTTCCGTTACAGCCGACGTCCAGGTACCGCGGCAGTCCGTATGCGCGGGCATGTGTCCGAAGATGCGAAGAAGCAGCGCAGCGCGAAACTGCACCAATTGGCTGAGCGTATGACTGCGAATTTTGCCAGCCAACTCGAAGGACAGATGTATCCTGTTTTGTGGGAGCATGTCGGCGGCGCGACTCAGGACGGATTCATCAATCTCGGCTATACTGATAACTACATGCGTGTTTATTGTGTTCACCCGCGTGTTCTGACGAACCAGATTACACCCGCTGTGATGGGTTCCTATGACGATGGGCGGGTATTTGCTGAACCACAACTGGATGGAGTTTGAGAGGCAATGGAAGATCCAAAGGCGCAGTTGCAGGGCGCATTGAAGCAAGCCATGATTGAAAAGGACATCGTGCGCCGCAATGTGATTCGCATGGCGATGAGCGCTATCAAGCAAGCAGAGGTTGATTCGCGCAAGGAGTTAAACTCTGATGATGTGATGGCTGTCCTGCAGAAAGAAGCAAAAACCCGGCGGGAAACCATCGAGGAACAGGAAAAAGCCGGTTATACCGAAGACGCTGAAAAAGGTAAGGAGGAGCTTGCCATTCTTGAATCATTTCTACCCAGGCAGCTTTCTCGTGAAGAGCTTGAAGTGCTGGCACAGGATGCCATTCAACAGAGCGGCGCAAGCTCGATGAAGGATATGGGTAAGATAATGGGTCTTTTGATGCCGAAGGTCAAAGGCAAGGCCGACGGTAATCAGGTGAATCAAGTCGTTCGTGAGTTGTTGAATAAGTCATCATGACCGAGTGGGCCGCTGGATTATTGCAGCAATATCTGAAGGTGTCGCAGGAGACTGCGGAACGGTCGCTGCATATCGCCGGCGTGATCAGCTCAGCGCTGGTCTTTACGATTGTTGCCACCATTGTAATCGCCTTCGATTCGATCTTTGTCGGTTCGCAGAATATCGGTTCGCTCCAGGTAGGGGATATCGCACCGCAGAATATCCTCGCTCCGAATAATATTACCTTCACCAGCCAGGTGCTGACGGAACGCAGTCGCCAGGAAGCCGCTGAGAATGTCGCGCAGGTTTACGATCCACCTGATCCGGGCGTAGCGCGACAGCAAACCCAACTGGCCCGGCAAATTCTGGATTTTATCCGCAATGTGCGGCGTGATCCTTTTGGGACTACAGAGCAAAAGATTAACGACATCCAGCAGATTAGCGCGCTGTCACTGGATGAGGATGTCATTCGCGGCATTCTTGAACTGAGTCCCGAAGCGTGGCAGGCGGTGGATGACCAGATTGCGCTGGTGCTGGAACGTGTTATGCGCGAGTCGATTCGTGAGGCCGATCTCACCGCCATCCGTAACCGGCTGCCGACTCAGGTAGGCATCAGCTTTAACGCGCAGGAGTCGGCGATTATCGTGGCGATTGTGGGAGACCTCGTGCGGGCGAATACTTTCGCCAATGCCGAGGAAACACAAAGCGCTATTGAGGCGTTGATCGAGGGGGTCGAACCGGTTGAACTCACCTTTTCCCGTAATGAGGTGGTGGTGCGCGAGGGTGAACGCATCGACAGCGCTGACTATGAAGCACTGCAGCAGTTGGGGTTGCTTCGGTCGAATGACAACCGACTGCGACAGGTGGGGCATGCACTGCTGGCAAGCCTGCTGGTGGTGATTGTGGCAGGTATGTTCATTTCGCGCTTTGAACCTGACCTGTTTGAAAACTCGCGCTTCCTGATGCTGCTGACTGTGCTGGTGTGCATTGTGTTTGTTGGCGCTCGCATCGCTCTTGCCACGGGCCAGATTTATGTGTACCCGATGGCAGCATTGGCGATGTTATTTGTCTCCATCACCAGTGCGCAGTTGGCTGTACTGGCATCGTTGGTGTTGGCGTTTTTGATCGGCCTGATTGCTTCCAACTCGCTTGAAATTGCGACACTGGCATGTGCTGGCGGTCTGATCGGCATCTTTATGCTGCGCCGCACCGAGCGCTTGAACAGTTTTTTCTTTGCTGGTCTGGTCATTGGCTTGATCAATACCGTGGTGGTGACCGTTTTTAACCTGGGCTTAACCAGCAGTTTCGGGACAAACTTCGACCTGGGTGTGCTGGTTCTTTTCGGCATGTTGAATGGGATGCTGGCGGCTGCGGTTTCCGTGGCTGGTATGTATCTGGTGACCCTGTTGTTTAACTTGCCAACCAGTTTGAAGCTCTCGGATCTCGCCCAACCGAACCAGCCCTTGTTGCAGCGTTTGCTGCGTGAAGCGCCCGGTACCTACCAGCATTCTCTCCAGGTAGCGAACCTGAGTGAGCAGGCGGCTTTGACGATCGGCGCGAATGCGGACTTAGTGCGGGTCGCGGCACTGTATCATGACATCGGCAAAATGAATAACGCCGCCTTTTTCACGGAAAATCAGCCATTCGATATGGGGAATCCGCATGATGTGCTGGATGACCCTTATCGCAGCGCCGATATTATCATCAGCCACGTGACGGATGGCGATGAAATGGCACGGCAGTATCATCTGCCGCAGCGCTTCCGCGATTTCATCCGTGAACATCATGGTACTTCGCAGGTATACGTGTTTTATCGGCAGGCGGTCAATATGGCCGGTGGTGATGAATCGACAGTCGATATTTCCGAATTTACCTATCCCGGTCCCAAACCACAGACCAAAGAAACAGCCATTATGATGGTGGCGGATAGTTGTGAGGCTGCTATCCGTTCGATAGGCCCATCCAGCAAGCAGCAGATTTCTGAGATTGTCCAACAGATCATTGACTCGAAAATGCGCTCAGGCCAGTTGGATGATTCGGGGCTGACACTGAACGACATTAAAGCAATTCGCCACGTCTTTGTCGATATGCTGCAAGCGGTGTTCCATCCACGGATCGACTATCGCACCGCTGCCTCCCGCCTGCCGAAATCTGATGGTGCCAGTGTGCCGGCCTCGAATGCAGAAGCCAAAACAGGGCAGGAGACAAACGCGGCTGAATCTGAGGACAATGCTGCTCGGCAAGATGCCAAGTCAAAGCACACCAAGTTGGAGACACGTTCGGTTCCACTGGTGCAGCCTGAGGGAGAGTTGGTGAAACTGGAAGATGAGGACGACGATCAGCCGCTGCCAGAGGTGCCAACGCTACCGCGTACAGGCGAGCATCCCCGAGTCACGAATCATGTGAATGGCAAGCAAGGGGAGTCCGCATCGGAGCACGATGAAACGGGAGATGAGTACATCGAAACATGAGCGTGATTGTCGATGTTCAAAACGACGACCAATATCCGCTGGATGATGAGCGCTTGGTCGCGGCAGCGACCGCTGCTGTGGCTCGTGTTCGCCCCTCAACAGAAGCGGCGCTGTCAGTTGTCATCACGGATAATGATGCGGTAGCTGGCCTCAACCACCAGTATCGGGATATTGATGCGCCGACAGACGTACTGTCGTTCCCAGCAGATGCGCCGCCAGTGGTATCTCCTGATGAACCGCCTTACCTCGGCGATCTGGTGATTGCATATCCCTATGCAGCGGAGCAGGCTCGTCGTGAAAATCATGATTTGAGTGACAGTCTCGCGCTGCTTGTTGTCCACGGGACACTTCACTTATTAGGATTTGATCACGATACGTCAGCAAACCGGGCGGCGATGTGGCAGGTGCAGGGAGAAGTGCTGGAAGCACTCAACATATCGGCTGCGATTGTGCCAGCACTTGAAGGGTACCTACAGGATGAAACAACCGACAGCGAAATTCATTGACAGTTTAACCAGCACCATGAAAATCGACCCGGATGAGTTTAGTCCGGTCACCAGCACCAGCCGGACAGCCAGTTTCAGTTATGCACTGGCTGGCTGGCTTTACAT
>JAIOHN010000229.1 GCA_019912985.1 Anaerolineae bacterium
GCACTGATATGACTTTCTTCGACTGGCCCCAGGCAGGACCAGACCGGCGCGGCACTGACAGCATCGCCACCACCGCTTTCCGTGTCAACGGGCGTGATGCACTGGAATACTGGGTCAAACGGCTAACCGACGAAGGTGTCGAGCATCAGAATATCGAATCACTTGCCGGGCGCGACGTCCTGCGTTTCGAGGATTTTGAAGGCCAGCGCCTGATTCTGGTGGATGATGGTGGCGCATCTTTCCACGGTGAAGTGTGGGATGGCAGTGAGGTGCCCACTGAGTACGCGCTGCGCGGCTTCTATGCGGTGATGCTCTCAGTTCCGGCCCTGAGTCGCGTTGATCCCATTCTCACGCGTGTGCTGAACTTCAAGGAAAGCCAGCGGGCGCAGTATCCCGACGGTCAGGAAGTCGTCATTTATGAAACTGGCGATGGTGGCCCAGGGCGCGAGCTGTGGGTAGCCGAGGAACCTGACCAGAAGATCGCCTGGTTGGGTGCGGGTGGCGTGCATCATGTCGCCTTCCGTGTCGCTGATGTAGAAGAGCAGCGTTACTGGCGGCAGCAGGTGACTGGCGCAGGCCTGCCTGCATCGCAGTTTATCGACCGCTACTACTTCAAATCCATCTACTTCCGCATCTCAAACGGCATCCTCTTCGAGATCGCGACCGATGGACCAGGCTTCGCGACTGATGAGGATTTGGATACGTTGGGCGAAAAGCTGGCCCTCCCGCCCTTCCTGGAGCCGCAGCGCCAGCAGATCGAAGCCGGGCTGAAGCCGATTGAAGTCGTAAAGTCCTGAAGCAACTTACAGCAGGGCAGTCCGTTGTTTGACCGCCCTGCTCTACCTTATAAGGAGGTGATGGCAGATGCCCACACAGCCAATCCACGAGAACAAGCCGGTGCTGACATACGGCACGCCTTTAAATGAAGCGCAAACAGTGGTGATCCTGGTCCACGGACGCGGAGCCACTGCCGAGAGCATCCTCTCACTGGCAAATTATCTGCCGCAGGAGGGTGTTGCCTACCTCGCGCCCCAGGCAGCAAACAATACCTGGTATCCGAACTCTGGCTTTGGCCCATTGGAGAGCAATGAGCCTTTTGTTTCGTCCGCTTTTCAGACACTCACCAACTTGATCGCGCATGTGACCGAAGCCGGGATCACGCCGCAGCAGCTATTGATTGGCGGGTTTTCGCAGGGTGCATGTCTGGCGTCGGAGTTTGTCGCCAGGAACGCCGACCGCTATGGCGGCCTGTTCATGTTGAGCGGGGCGCTGATGGGACCGCTGGATATGTCCCGTGATTATGCGGGATCGCTCGATGGCACGCCGGTCTTTATCGGCGGCTGCGACCATGATTCCTGGGTGGCCGAGCCGCAAATGCGCATGTCCGCCAGGGTTCTGGAACAATTAGGTGGCACGGTGACGATTGAAATCCAACCGGGTTTCGAGCATACCATCCGCGAAACCGAGATCGACCACGTGCGGCAAATGATCGCCGAGGTCGCCAAGTAAATCAGCAGCACAAGGGCTGCCACCTGCGGTGCGGGTGGCAGCCCTGACTTTCCTCCTCAGGACGGCAGGATCTAGCCGACCATGCCGTCAATCACCTTTTGGACGACGACCCTCAGCCGCACCGGCGTATCAAGATCCTCACTGAGCATTACCTGCGCCATCTTCACCGATTCTGAAGGCAGCTCGCTGGAAGTCCGCACTGTGGCAACCACCATCAGCGGGTCCTGCTTTGTAATCTGAAGCCCGATCAACTCGGCGGGATCAAAGACGGCCTGCAGGCGCGATTCGGAGATTTTCTCGACACTGGGATGCTGTGAGAAGTTGAGCAGCGCACCGACCAGCAGCACGACTGCCAGCAGCCCGGCCAGCAGGACACTGTAACGGCGGCGGCGCTGGTGATTCTCGAGGCGGGTCGGGCGCATCCCCATCCAGAAAAAGACCACTGCACCGATCACGGTGATGCACACCATATTGGTGATAAACAGCAGGGCCGCACCCAATGCCAACCGAGGCTCACCAATCACGATACTCAGGCCAACCGTGCAAATCGGCGGCACCAATGCGGCGGCAATCGCCACACCTGCCAGCGCAGCAGGGATGTCCTTACGCGCGGTCGCATATGCACCGATAAAACCCGATCCTAACGCCACGCCCGCATCCAGCAGTGAAGGATAGGCACGCGCCAGCATTTCCTTGCTGGCACTGGTGGGCGGGATAAGGATGCCGACAATCATGCCCACCGCCAGGACCATCAACACACTGAGGCCGATCGTCACAAAAGCCTTGCGCATCAAATTCAGGCGCGCTGTACACAGCCCCACCCCAAGCGCGATAATCGGCGACATCAACGGGGCAACCAGCATGGCACCGATCACCACCGCCGAACTATTGAGCAGCAGGCCCAGCGATGCCAGCAGCGCCGCCACAATCAGCAGCACAAAATAATCCAGCGTCGGCAGCACCGTATCTTTTGAATGCCAGATGATATGTTCCTGTTCAGTTTGCGTCAGCAGCGGGCGCAGCCAGCTTAAACGT
The DNA here is from genome assembly GCA_019912985.1 of Anaerolineae bacterium. Lineage (GTDB taxonomy): Bacteria > Chloroflexota > Anaerolineae > Aggregatilineales > Phototrophicaceae > JAIOHN01. The sequence continues at coordinate 2,545 of JAIOHN010000229.1, forward strand.
CGCCGGGCCAATGCCTGGATTTCGGCATCGTCGATCGCCCGCGAGACCACCAGCACCGGCCCCATGGCGCGGTCCAGAATGCGCTGCGCCGTATCGCCATACAGCCACTTTTCCAGCAGGCTGCGCTCAGAGAAGCCAACCACCATCATGTCATTTTCGTTGGACCAGGACAGCACGCTATCGGCCACTTTTACACCGTGAATCACGTTGACGGTTACAAGCTCATGACCGGGGATGTCGGCCAGCAGGCTTTCCACATGAGAACGCGCCTCCCACTCCGGGCCGTTGCTGTAGACGTGCAGCGCTTCCACTGGCAGGCCGGAACCCTGTGCCAGGCGGATGCCCAGTTGCAGGATCACCCGTGAAGCGATGGAGCCACCTACCGGGACCACGATGCGTTCTACATTAGACTGGATTGGATTGCGATACACCACCACATCACAGGGCGCACGCTCGGCCACTGTTTCAACCACCTGCCCCAGCTCAACCTGTCCACGAATGGAATAACTCAGGCCCAGCAGAATTTTCTCGGCGCGATAGCGATAAGCAATCTCGATAATGCCATCTACCACCGTCACTGCATGATGGGTGATGACCTCAAAGGTAAAACGGTGATCCTTCTTACCGGCTTCCTCTACAGTGGTGCGGAATGCCGCGATTTTCAGTTCGTTGACCTCGTGATCGTCGGTCACCACATACAGAAGCACGATATGCCCGCCCGGTTCAACACCCATCGTCTCTGCGATTTGCAGCAGCGGGGGCGCTGAATCGGGATTGGCAACCGGGATGATTGTCGTTCGGATGGGATGCGAAATTTTAAGTGTCTCAGTTGTGTCAATATGATTCAAACTTGGATTGACAATAGCCATTTCGCGTAACCTTTTCTACAAATGACGCTATCGAGAAAGTTAAAGATTAATTGAATTTTGAGCAACCAGACAAAGTTCCTATAGACTTTATGTATTATGTAATACGGCAAAAGCGGGACTATAGTCATGCCGATTTGGGCCGATTTCACGCCAGGACTAGTCACAATTTCCCCTGTTGAAATCGGGAATCCTTCGAGTCAGTTCGGCCCGTTTAGGCCATTTTTCCTACTCTTATCTGGGTCAAGTGGGTGGGTAGTCTAAATTTCCTAGTTGTGGGACTTTGCGCGATGACCGCCTCCTGGGAGAAAACTGGTCTGTGCATCGCTTGTAACCAGCAAAATAGCGTGTTATATTAAATTTTATTAAAATAAAGTTTATGACTAATTTATGGAGACTGTGTCATGGCAGATGTTCAGGAAAGCACGGTTGACCAACAGGAAGAGAAGATGGTTGTTCTCGACCTTGGCTCGAAAAGCAGCAAAACCATCAAGCGGCTTCGCCAGGGGCGCGGCAAACTCATGGATCAGGTTCGGGAGACCATCGACCAGCTTCGCGAAGAAAACGAGCTATCGGAATCAAGCGATGTGGTGGTGGTCGTGGTCAAGCAGCGTCGTAAATCGAGAGGCTTTTTGTTCTAAGGAGCATACCCATGACACAACGAACCGTGATCGACTACCACAGCCGGAATCGCTATCCGGTGAAATCCGTCACCAAGCTGGAAACAATGGAAGATGGCACCGTCGTCAAGACTGTGCTTTCCCGGCCCAAGAAACGCCGCGTCTCCAAGCGCTGGCGGCGCTTCGACAAGGCGCTGCGCCGGGTTACGGAGGCTCAGAACACCGCTTCTGCCGAGTATCTTAAGCGGCATGAGCGCTCCAATCAGAAGAAGAAAAATGGCGCGGTGCGCGATCTGCTGAAAAACACTTCCAAAGCCCAGCGCAAGGGCCTCAAGAAACTCAAGATTTTTAAGCTGTAGCAATAACATCCAAACAATTTACCTTGTCCATTTAGAAACCCTCTTCGGAGGGTTCGTTTAATATTGCCATGTTAAAATACGATCTTATTCCCACCCCCCTGCTCGATGCGCGCAGCAGACAACCGGTTCAGATCACCTCTAAAGCGACGCTCAGGCGTACCAGCAGCTTCGTCCTGTTTTTTCGATTGGTCGCTTTTGGCATGAGCCTGATGTGGGCAAGCAGAGTGCGGCGGCGGCCTGCCGCAGAAATTGCACAGCGCGTACGCGACTTTCTCGAAAACCTGGGAGGGCTGTGGATTAAGGCAGGGCAATTGATTTCCCTGCGGATTGATGTGCTCTCGCCGGAGATGGCCGACGAGCTGTCTCAATTGCAATACCAGAGCTTTGGTTTCGACCCGCAAATTGCGCGGCAGGTCATTGAAACCAGTCTGGGGCGGCCCATCGCGCAGGTATTTGATACCTTTGACGATCATCCCTTTGCAGCGGCGTCCATCTCACAGGTTCACCGCGCGCGGTTGCGCCACAATGGAGCCTGGGTGGCGGTCAAGGTCCAGCGTCCCGGTATTGATGGGGTGTTCAAGCGTGACCTGGGACTGATCCGCTGGCTGCTGCGTCGCATGAACAGTATTCCCGCCGTCTCGCATATTACCTGGGACGGGATGATCCGCGAGCTTGAGCGCATGATGCATGAGGAGATCGACTACCGCTATGAGATCGCCAATCTACGCCGGATGCGAAAGGTACTGCGCAAGCACAAGGTCTATGTGCCAAAGGTGTATCGTAAGCTGAGCGCGCCACGCGTGATCGTGATGGAATATATCTCCGGCGTGGTCATGTCGGACTATATGCGTGTCCTGCGGAGTGATCCGGCACGCGTTCACCTCTGGGAATGCCAGAACAACATCGAACCGCGCAAGGTTGGCTCCCGGCTGATGCGCTCGTTTTACCGCCAGTTGTTCGAGGACAACATCTTTCATGGTGACCTCCACCCTGGCAATATCGTACTGCTGCGTGACAGCCGCTTCGCACTGATTGATTTTGGCACAGTGGGCAATCTGGAAAAGAAGTTCATTCAAATATACGCGCAGCAGGCGCGCGCCTTTGCGGAAGGCGATTACAGCAAGGCGATTGATCTGTATATGCTGCTGGCTGACTCCATCCCTGTGGTGGATGTCAACGCTTATCGCGCCGAATCGGTGGAAATCGCCCGTGCATGGGAAGCGCGCACTCACATGGATGGCCTGTCATTTCTGGAGCGGTCGATTACCGGCGGGCTGGCGACTGATCTGGCAGATGTCAACCGGCGCTACAGGGTCAACCCAAGCTGGCAGTTCCTGCGTGTCGCCCGCTCACTCAGCACGATGGATGCCAATCTCAGTGTGCTGCTGGGAAATGAGAACCCCAACAAAATCCTGCGCAAATATTTCCAGCAAGCCCGGCGGCGCGGGATCAAGCGCTTCCGCGAAGAAGGCATCAAAACGATTGGCCGGACGATTGCCGACTCTATGGAAGTCGCGGGTTACTTCTCCGAATCCCTGCGACGGCAGGCAATTCAAATGCGCGGCGCACAGAGCAAAGTCTCGCAGTTCTTTGAGCTGGTGATGAGTGTGGTTCGTTTTGGCGTGGTGATCCTGGGGATCGTGCTGCTCTATGATTTCCTGCACGCTCACCACTTTAACCTGCTCGCCGGTATTCACGATCAACTTGGTGCATTCAAGCAAATCCCCGAAACGATTCCGCCCTACGCCTACGAGGTCGGCATCGTAATCCTGATCGGGGTGCTGCTGCTCTTCTTCGCGGTAAACCGGGCCAAACGAATTTTCGCCCAAAAACCGGTTCGCCTGCCCAATGGCCGTATTGACCGCTGAGCAGGCGATATAATGCTCAATGGCTAGCGAACGACGATCGCCGCGTGAATATGCAGGCGTTCCAGTGTGGCAGTCAGGGTGCCACCCACATAATCCCAGTTGAACCCGGCATCTTCAAACGCCAGCTGCACCTGTTCTGGCGCTTCTGGTTGGTCAATCTGAAGCGTGATCGGCCCTACAAAGGGGATTTCGTCAATCGCGCCATCATTCGGTTCGTTCGCGACGCCCGATGCACGGTTAATCAGGTGAACCACGGTCTGACCATCTTTGCGCCGCAGCACGACATCGACACAGTGCGGGGCCTGCACGCGGATCGGCAGTTTGCCCGCCAGTTCGCGGGTGAGTTCACCAATAAACTGACGCACCATCGGGTAATGAGTCTCGGCAAAGTAGGCGAAAACATCATAGGGGATGTAAGCCACAGCCCCTTCTCCGACCTGGTTGATCACCGCCGCCGGGTAATCCAGCAGCCGCTCGTCCAACAGGGATGAGATCCCCAGTGTACTGAAAGGCTGCGCGCTGGTGGGTTCAACCATACGCCAGACTGCGCTGTAGACCGGTACTGATCCCTCAGTCACGGCGACGTCGTAAGACTTCTCTTCCTCTATAGCAGTGCTCTTCAGGCCCAGGAAGTCCTCACCAAAGCGCTCATAGGCATCCGCACCGGAGACAATCAACTTGCCGCCCTTCTGGACATAGTCTTTAAGCGCATTCACCATCTCCTCGGACATTTTGTTGCGTTCCGGTGCCACGACCACGGCGAAATCCTGCAAGCGCGGCAGCAATGCCCACTCATCCAGAATATCGGTGCCATAGTGATTTTCCAGCATGGCAAATGTGCCACCTGATACCGACCGGGTCGACTCGCCGGGGCCGGGGAACGGCACCGTCGCATCCGCATAATAGTGATGCTCCGAGTGCAGCACCGCCACCTGTGGCAGCATCTCACTGTCCTGCGAGAGCGACCGGCGTGCATTCACGAATTTACCGACTTCGCCCATGCGTTTCTGTCGCCACGGCACCAACTGGCCGTTGCGCAGCCCCTGGGGATGCTCATAAATCTGGACAGAGCCGCCCAAGGCAATCGTCACTGCTGCTTCCTGCTGCAACATCTGCACCGGCTTGAAGGTCCACGGTTTGGTCTGATCGCGCATCGGGCCAATCTTGTAAAAGCCCCACAGCATGATGTCCCAGTGTTTGCCGCGTGTGGAGATAAAGCGCGCCTCACAGCGGCTGCCATCCATGCCCCAGATCCAGGTATTATCGCCGCTGATCCAATCAGTCGGCACTTTCGGCTCGCCGGGATGGCGGTATGTCTGGAGCCAGTTGGAGCAGACCAGCACACCGTCCTTATGATTGTGAACTTCATCGCAGTAACGCGTTACATGCTCATGAAAGCTGTCGCGCTGGAACTGCATCCAGGTGAACCAGTTGGGGTCTGATGGGTCGCGCGGGGGTTCGGTGATGCCAGTCGCCTCGGCAAAAGCCGCCGTGCAGCGATCACAGTAGCAGGCGTGTACCGCCCAGATTTCGCCATCGACCCAGAAGCCATCCACGCCATAGCGGTCGATCAGCTCAAACATCTGCGGGATCATCAGCTTTTCGTCATAGTCGGAACGCGGACACATGGCCTGCGAGACCCAACCCTTATCATAATCGCCCATTACCCGGTCGCCATCGACATCCAACACCGACCATTCCGGGTGTTTCATGCCAGCGGCAGAGTCCCACACGCCCGAATAATGGCAGTGGAGCTTCAAGCCCAACTCTTTGGTCGCTGCCCGCCAGCCCGCCATGGCATCTTTGACTGTGCCAGGACTGACGGAAGCGTCAGGCACTTCGCTGAACCAACTGGTGTAGCCAGCGTGACCTTTGCAGTCGGTCTGGACCCAGGAAGGATTCATCATCTTGAGCAGCGGAACCAGGGTTTCCGGGTCCGCCCGCTCGCCTAAATCGGTATCGTTGATATTGGCGTGCAGGTCATAGTGCAGCCCGAAATAATATTCGTCGCCGTACCATTGCGTATGTGGTTTAAAAGCCATTTGAAAGTAACTCCAAGAGAGTATAGTGAGGATTTATATAAAAACTGCCGGTACACTGACAAAACGCGCACCGGCAGTGGCTATTCAATATTTACCACGAGTCTTCTGTTGGCAGCCCGTGCAGCCAGCGCCAGATGTCTGCCCACATCAGACGATGCTTGTAGGCATTGGTCATGTCATCAACCTCCGCACTGCGTGGGTTCACACCGATGTTGGCATACGGCTCGGCATTCCAGCTTGGCCCGGTCGGTTCTGAGGTGCGGCTGAACAGGAACTTGAGCATCCGCCGGTTCTTATCACTGACATTGGGCATCCATGAATGCCATATATCATAATGCGTGATCGCCACCGTACCCGCTTTGACGCTCAGCGGAATCTGGTTCTTGAAATTCATGTAGCTGCTCATCAGCGCCGAGGGTGTATTGTGATACTGTGTGCCGGGCAGAATAACTGTTGGTCCCATGTCCTCGGTCACATCCTGCGGATAGTAGAGGCCAAGCAGCGTGCGAATCTGGTGATGGCGCACATTCACACTGTCCTGATGCCAATGCCCGCCCTGGCCGCCGGGGCTGGTATAGTGGCAGTGACGGTGCGAGTTCATGGCATAATCAGCCCCCAGGATGCTGACGAGCGCCCCCTTGACTATCGGGTGATTCCACACATTGTACAGGTCTGGCACTTCGTCCAGAATATCGTCGCCAGGGTTGCCACGCCGCTCAAACACGGCGTCAATCTGCTGGCAAACCGATTCGTGAAATTCTGGCGGGAAATCGAGTTCGACGATGTGATAGCCCTGGGTGACAAATCGCTTCATGGCATCATCATCGAGCAGGTATTTCTGGTCGATCTGTTCGGGTGCGTCAATCATGAAATCACCTCTTCAGTCTTTTGCAGGACAAATTCGTAACCAACGTAATCCAGTTCGCGGTCATCGAAGGGAACCATTTGCTGGGGAAAGTGGATCACGTACCAGCCATCAACGATAGCGTCGTGAACATTGTTGTAGGGCCAGTCCTGGCGGGTATGGATGCGATCCTGACCATCCGGCGTGGGTTTATGCTCGGCCATACCGATCACGGGTGAGTAGATGCTTGGACTTTTCACATGCAGGTACAGCAGATGCTGCTTTGCCTGCGCCCCCGCGACCATCTGCTTGAGCTGCTCCAGGTCACTGGTGGTCACGCCGCCGTCTTCGAGCCTGGACTGAGCCACAGCCAGCCATGATTCGATCTTGTCTTTTAAGCGTTCCATGCTTAACCCTTTAGTGCACCAGAGGTCAGCCCCTGGATGAAATATTTCATGGCAAATACGAATAGAATAAGCTGCGGTACCGTGCCGATGGTATAACCGGCGGCACGAACCCCCCAGTTCGGACGAGTGGTCAGTTCGCTGGCGGTGGCGTTAAATCGCTCCAACGCCATAATCAATGTTTGATCGCCCTTGGATAGCATCAGACTCGGCCAGATGAGATCGCTGTAAATGCTCAGGAAATTGAGGATGGCGACAGTCATGAGGATCGGCCATGCCAGCGGGATCGCCACTCGAATCAGGGCCTGGATCTCTGAAGCACCGTCAATACGTGCCGCCTCGAAAATTTCCTCCGACTGATTGATGAAAAAGGTCGAAATCAGAAAGATCGCGAATGGTTGGCCGCCCGCCACATAAAAAACAATAACACCCCAGATCGATCCTCGCAGGCCAAGCTGTGTGGCAAGGATAAAGTTGGGGGTTAACAGCAGCACGCCGGGAATCATGAAGGTTGCCAGAATCATGTAGAAAAAGATCTGCCTGCCAGGAAAGCGCATTCGCGCCAGCGCATAAGATGCGGGACAGGCGATGGCAACAATCCCGGTAATCGACACCGCCGAGATCATCAGTGTGCGCAGCATCGGGCCAATCAACTGACCCACCGCGTCCTGATAATTCACGAGGCTCGGTGGAATAGCCAATCCCCAGAAATTCGTCAGGATCAGCACCTGGGGACGGAAGGACATATTGACCATCACCGTCAGCACCAGGAAGGAGAAGATCAGCAGGACAATCAGCACGATATACTGAAGTGTCTTGTTCAGATTCAGAAAATTACGCTGCGGCTGCCGGCGTGTTTGCGCAGTGGATACTTGAACGTTTTGCATATCATCAACCTCTTACATATCTGCCAGCGCAGAGCGGCGTGACCGGACAATAAAGAGCGTGCCAATAAAGACCAGCACAAAAAGGATGCCGCCGATAGCCGACGCATAACCGAAATCGCCTTCGGAAATTTTGAGATACATTTGCAAACCCGGGACATAAGTCGCGTTGCCGGGTCCGCCGCGTGTAAACACATAAACATCCGCAAAACCGCTGACCGCCCCATTGAAGGCAAAGAACAACAGCAGGCGAATTTGCGGCGTTAATAGCGGAATGTCTATTCGGGTGAAGCGCTTCCACCAGCTGGCCCCATCAATGCGCGCGGCATCAAACAACTCGGCATTGATGTTGATGAGGCCGCCCATATAGATCAGCAGCGGGAAGGCCGCAACATACGGGAAGCCGTGGAAGATGATCGCCCAGATCGCCGTAGTTTCATCGGCTAACCAGGCGCGGCCCATCGGGATGCCAAACAGCGCATTCAAGATGTGATTCAACAGGCCATCGTAAGGGTCATAGACCATCGTCCACATATAAACGCCGATCAAGCCCGGGACAACCGCAGGCAGCAGGTACAGCGTGCGGAACAGATAACGCCGGGACTCTTTGCGCAGCCAGAAGATTAGCTCCGCCACCAGCAGCGGCATGGTAATCACCTTGAGCATATTCGTCACGGTGATGAGCACCATATTGCCAAAGCCAATACGGAAATAGGTGTCTTTGGTCAGAATATCAATGTAGTTCTTCAGCCCGATAAATTCCGTGACCGGGTTACGGGCGCTGTGATTGGTCAGGCTGTAGTAGGCTGCCAGAAGTGTGGGATAGTAGGCGAAGATGAGGATACAGCCCATCGCTGGCAGCAACAGCATGTAAGCCATCCGGCCACGCCACATCCGCCCCAACAGCTTGCGCACCGCCAGCCGGAGCTGTTCGACTGCCATGATCAGCGCGGTCACCATCGCTGCCAGCAGGCCGATATTTACGACCGTCTCCAGGGTACGCAGGCTCTGAACGACACCAACACTGCCAATCGCGGACGGGTTAAGATTCGCCCACTGGCCATTGCGTGGCAGGACGATCTTACCGCCGGAATCAAGATCGTAGAATGCTTCCAGATCATCATCCGCCAGAGTTCTGCTGGAAAGGGTTTTGCCCTGACTATCCAGGCTGATCAGTTCACCGCGTTCATTACCCACAAAAAAGGTATCGGTGGGTGCATCATAAGCCAAGCTGCGGATGATGTACTGTGTGGGTGCGGCTTCCCAGACCATGTTCCCTTCGGCATCGAACCGCGTCACGTTACCGCGTTCATCGCCAACAACCGCGCCACCCTCTGGTAAGCCGAGGATGCGCGTAATCGGGCGTTTGGTAGTGGATGACCATAACTTAATGCCATCGGCAACCGAGATCGCACCTGCACGAGCATTCGCCGTGCCGTAGTAGGCGATGCCATTCACCGCATCCAGGCTGGAAATCGTAAATTCTACCTGTGTGGTAAAAGCTGGTTCGGTCGCGCCAGTGGGGAAATATGAAACATAGTACTTGTCACTGAATGGCCCGATTCCATGCGCCACCAGAAAGCCGTCATCGCCCAGGGATTTCATCCCGACGACGCGGCCATCAACCGTGGCGATTTCTTCAACGGGTTTTAACTCATAATCTAATGCTGTGATTTTGCCGTCGGCGGTGCCAACGTAAATAACATCCTGCCCAGGTGCAGCAGCGATCCCGCCAATCAACATGGCGAAGTCGGATGTTTGAGCCGCCGGGGTTCCGTTCTCCATGAGGATAAGCTCATTGGCAACGGTCACCTCCAGCACGCGATTGGCATCGATGAAACTGGCAAGGCTGAGATCTTCGCTTTGCTCGGTGCGTTCTTCAATGAGCGGACGATCATTCTGTGCGATCAACGCGAGAAAAACGATGTTGACCAGCACAGCCAGTATCACCAGCCCGATCAAAATTCGGGTTGCGCCGCGATTAAAGCGAAGCCCGGTATCGGGTGTGGTGGTCGCCATAGCACCGGATAGCTGACTCTGGGGCGATATATCCATAACAACTCTCTTCACTTAATCCATTTTCAACAAATTTATCCAGGTCAACCACAGGAACATCTTGCGATGTTCCTGTGATCAATCATGAAATGAGGGCAGACAACCAGCGGCAATTACGTGCCGGGCTGGCGTGCCGGATTATCCAGATCTTCGTTGGTAAAGCCTACATTGGTCAGGATCGTGTCGAAGTTGTCTTCCATCAACTGTTGCAGTTGTGCCGCTGCATCTTCAGGGGTAATTGTGCCTTCCAGGCCATCTTTCCAGATGTTGCGGGCCGTGGTCTGGAGATCACCACCGCTCATACTAAGCATAAAGCCGTTGTAGTTGATCTCGGCATTACCCAGGAAGCGAACATCTTTCCACAGCGTTTCAACTGATTCAGGATCATGGACATCATAAACTTTCAGCGGTCCTGAGAAAGTGTCGCCAGCTTCAAATTTGGAATCCACCCAGGTCTGGTAGCCTGCATAAGACAGCCACCACTGCACGAAGTCGAGGGTCAGGTCGGTTTGTGTCTGGTCTTTTTCGATGATACTGACGTAGTCACCCGTGGCAGACTCGACCGTACGGGTCGGGGATTTCACCAGCGGGCCTTCCATCTGCGGCATCTCGAAAGTACCCCACTCAAACGTTTCGATATTGACATCCGCACCCAGCGACTCACGCAGCTCTGCCAGGCGTTCTTCGCTCAGGCTGGCGGTATCGTTGGCGAGTGTGGAGAGCGCCCAGGTACCGTTGTACATGATGGCAGCCTGCTGGGCGATAAAACGTGGATAGGGGTCGGCGATCACGAAGAAGTCTGAGGTGCCGTATTGCGGCCAGATACGCGCGGTTTGCCGCAGCATCTCGGCGACTTCCGGTGTATCAAAGCGCAGTTCGCCATCACGCAGGGCGCGCAGGAAGCGCTGGTTGCTGAAGGTGTACTTGTTGTGGATGTCGGGATCGGTCGGATCGAAGGTGAAGGAACCATCTACATCAGGATTGTAGTTCCAGTCGCCGGGCTGTGCGCGAACGGTTTCCACCCAGTCGATGTGGAACTGGTCAAAGGCGGTCTCGGCAAACCACTGCGGCACCTGCCAGATATAGTTCGCGACCACTGGGGCAACTTCTGGCAGCGTTTCCTGTAACTTGGCACAGACCGCTTCAAACTCATCCCACGTGGTTGGCGGTTCGACACCTGCCTGATCAAACATATTCTTGTTGTAGAAGAAGTTGATGTGGACTGCACGGGTTGGCAGCATAAAGCGCACACCATCCGCACGTTTGGAGACGTAGAAGTTCCAGTCCAGGTCCTCATCCCACAAACGACCGGTGTGAGGATTCGTCAGGTAACGGTACTGCTCAAAATTTACGTAGCCATCAAAATTGGCGAAGTAATTACCCGAAACCACGTCAGGACGGATCGGTGTGGTCGAAACCTGCGTGCCGAGCCAGGTGGGATAACCATCAGCGCTGGTGCCGGGGTATTCCCAGAGCAGTTCTACATTGGGGCGAATAGCCTTGTACGCGGCATTCATCGCTTCGATAACTGAGTCATCAGGATTGTTGCCCAGCAGCGATAGCACGATTTGTCCCTGAAGGTCTTCCCGCACCTCATCCTGAGCGAACGCGGGCAGCCCCATTGAGGCAAAGGCAGCGGCACCAGCAGCGGCACTGCTTGCCTTTATAAAATCGCGACGACTGAGCTTATGGTTCAACTTAGACATAATTATTCTCCTGGGAAATTAATTTTCGATAGCGAAATTTTTTGTGCTGTTTTATCGTTCCGAAACCTCCCCTGCCATTGTGACCGGCAACAATATTATAAATTATAATAACTCAACTACAAAAATACTCAAGAAACT
>JAIOHN010000230.1 GCA_019912985.1 Anaerolineae bacterium
AAACATTGCTGCGCCCAACGTTGTGATTGCTGCTGGCGCTGGCGCACGAGCACTGGGCCATACGGCAGGTATTGAGCTGCCTGTGATTCTACGCCCTCGTCAGAGCTTTACAACTGGTTGGCGGCATGACCAGTTTCCAGAAGATGCGCCTATGATTATTGGGGCAGCGCCCTTCCCTCACGTACGGCCAGAAGCCCGCAGTGGTGCGATTTTTGGATGGGAATATACGTGGAACGCTAAGCATACCGCCCCTGAGCATCGTTCCAATTTGCATGATGATGCGCTTATCGATCCGGAAGAATCTCTTCTCCAGCTTAAAGACCAACGATTTCCATCCATCACACTGGCGCTCCTTGCACGGCAGTTCGGCCACAAGCCAAGAGAAGGCTTTGCGGATGCACGATACCTGCGCGGTATCTCGCACAATATTGGTTATTACGTCTATCGTGATGTTTCCGCCGCGCATCGGCTCGATGAAGCTGGGCAGCCCCAGCCGTATGACAGCGAGCGTGCGATTATCGACCAATGGCCGACCATCAGGGGCTTGTTTGTGTCTATCGCGCATGTCGGTCATGGCATTATGAGTTCACCAGCGGCAGGCGAAATTCTGGCCCATAAAATCCTGGGACTTCCACTGCCGGACCCGGTTTTTGAGGAATTTGGCCTGGATACCCCCTGGGTCGAATATGACGAGGGAGTTCTGTAGGCAGTGATTAATCCCGTACAATTACTCGAAAGCCAATGCTTTCATAGCGGCATTCAGGATTGAGCGCGAAATAAAAATCGCACTGGGCGCGTCTGCGTGAGCTGATAAAAGAACCGCCCTTCACTACCCGCTTGTCCGTAATCTCTGGCTGTTCCGGAATCGAGTCATATTCACTATTGGCGCACCATTCCCACACATTGCCCGCCATATCATAGACACCGTAAGGGCTCGCACCGCGTACATAGCGCTTGACAGATGTAATCTGGCGAATGCCGCATTCCTTCGTGTTGCAGAAGGTCTCGTTGTATTCATCACCCCAGGGATAGCGCCGGGTACTATTCCCCTGGGCAGCAAGCTGCCATTCCGTTTCCGTCGGCAGTGTAATCATGATGCCAGTTTCGTGACTGAACCAGTTACAGTAAGCCACCGCCTCGTACCAGCAGATATTGACCGCAGGCATATCATCGGTATGCTCAGGATTGAGCAGTGGCGCAGGATGTACGGATCGCCATTTTCGTGCCTCTGGAGAGAAATCCCACCAAACACTGTTGGCATAGCCGTTATCGGCCTCGATAAACTGCATAAACTGAGCATGGGTGATGGGATACTTGGCAATGCGAAACGAATCCGCTGTGATGCGCTGTGACAATCGCTCAACATAAACTTCTCCGCCAGGAATGCGACACCATTCAATTTGCAAGCCGCTATCGAACTGGCACATCGCTGCTAAATCTTGAGGATCGTAATCGGGAAAGTACTTGCGAAACTGGCGAAATGCTTCGCGACCGAGTTCCCGTGTACGCTCTCTTTTCATCAAGGCTACAATTGGTGCATATTCGCGTTCAGCACGCTGCCAATAAATTTCTTGTTCCAAAGCAACCGTCGCTTCTTCCAGCAAAGCATTAACGTCTACGAAATAGAGATCAAGACCGCTTGCTTTCACACATTCCAGCAAGGTCACAGCCTGCGCGTATTCGCCCAGGTCCAGTGCCTCAGCAGCCTCCTCTATCACTAACTCTACATTATCGGGCGTCAGATAGGAACCGTCTTGCAGGACAACAGAATTCCCCGCATGGGAAACGAGTGTCCGATTAAGATTGGGGCTGGAGACACGCTCCGCTTGAAAGATCACATTGAGCAAATGCTGCACCGCTTCAGCAGTGACACCATTGCTGAGATTAATCTGATCAATATGCTGCAAACTTGAGGGAATGGTCGTATGCGGTTTTACAATGACGGGAAAAACGTGCTTTTGCATACTTTGAGCAATATACAACGCCTGCTGGCACGCCGCTGAATGTACCGCTTCAGGCGACATCAAATAGACAAGACCATCACACCATGTCAAGCGCTGTTGAAGCTCACTCCACTGCATCGGATAATCTGCACCGTTCGGATCATACCAAACCTCATGCATCTCAAGAGCGCTGGCAACGGTCGCACAAACGACATGATCCACGGTCATGAAATTAATGTATAAACGCATTACATTTACCTGGTGGCGAGTAATATTAAAACCAAAATCCATCTTTATTATAGGTTTTGTTTATCGTAATAAGTGTAAATATTTTCCAAATTTTTTCTGAAGATGGATCAAAGGCAAGTCTTGTCTCCCCAGATGTATCCCGATCTTTTATAATCAATAACTATGTTTGTGACCGATGTCTGGCTCATGGCGTCACTTCGCCGTTATCGCTTCTGGTATCTTCGCCTACTCATTGCAGGATTCGTCATCAGCGGCATTGCAGCCGCTGGCCCACGGGCGACACTGGAAACCCCACAAGTCGTACAAACCGAAAAACCGCTGGTCTGTGTCCACACCCGGTTGATTGACGAGGTATGGGAATGGAAAATTCAGCGTTCACTCCAGTTGGTACGTGAGATGGGTGCTGATACGATCGTCGAATTTTTCCCCTGGGCTTATATTGAAAACACCAAGGATCAATATGATTGGGCGTCCGCTGATCGTATCGTCCGTCATGCCGAGAACCAGGGCATCCAGGTGATTGCACGGCTGGGATTTGTCCCAGCCTGGGCGCGCCCCGATGTAGAAGACCAAAATTCAACACTGAATTACCTGCCAGAAGATTCATACGCAGATTTCGCGGACTTCGTCGGTGATTTCGCCGCTCGCTATGCGGGGACCGTTAATCGAATTATCATCTGGAATGAGCCGAACCTGGCGTTTGAATGGGGTTATCAGCCTATAGATCCCGCAGGCTATGTCCGGCTGTTACAAGCGGTTTACCCTGTTGCTCATGCAGCCAACCCAGATATTGAAATTCTCGCTGCTCCCCTTGCCCCAACATTAGAACCAAATGGCAGCCCAAACGGTCTGGATGACCTGCTTTATGTGGAGCAGCTTTACGAGGCAAAAATGTCGGATTACGTAGATGCGGTCGCCATACACACCTACGGTTTTACGGACCCGCCGCAAGGCGAGCCAGCACCGGATAAGCTAAATTTTCGGCGGGCGGAGCTGCTGCATGACATCATGACTCGTTATGAAACGGAGACAAAGCCAGTATATATCACCGAAACGGGCTGGAACGATCATCCGCGGTGGACAAAAGCGGTCCGCCCCGCACAACGTATTGCCTACACACTGGATGCCTATCATTTTGTCGAAGAATCGTGGCCTTGGGTAGACAAGATGTGCCTTTGGGCATTTCGTTTTCCTGCGCCGACCCAAAGTTATCCCGACAATTTCACACTGGTGACACCAGATTTTCAGCTTAAGCCGCTATACTTCGCGCTTCAGGCCTATGCGCGTGGTTGGGAAAGGAATGCGCCCCTGTGGCTACCACCACCCGCAAGCGATTCCTGATCACGTTCATTTCCATAACCCTTGTGCTGCTAATTGGCCTGCTTCTATTCCCTGGAAGCGTCTTCGAGCGCCCTGATCCACCTTTAACGGAACTGCTTCCGCACGGGGAACTACGGATTGGTGTGGACGCGAGTAATCCACCGTTTGCGCTCGCCACCGCTGACGACTTTTCAGGCTTCGAGATTGATATTGGACGCGCTATAGCTGAAGAGCTTCAAGTTCCTGTCCGCTTTGTGAACATGACGTTTGATGGTCTTTACGATTCCCTGCGGGCCGACCAGGTCGATATCCTGATCGCTACTCTAAGTGTAGACCCGTTACGCACTGGACAGGTGCTATACACACGGGATTATTTCAATGCAGGATTGATGCTGGTCAGCACCTCAGCCAATCCAATCGAGAGCATGGAAGCAATGCCGGGGCATATCCTGGCTTACGAATTTGGGTCAACAGCAGACACTGAGATTCGTCACTGGCTGCGCCGTATCCTGCCTTTTACAGCAAATGCTTACGAGCGACCTCAGTACGCTCTGGATGCCGTTCGACTTGGCGATGCCGATGCGGCGCTTGTGGAAGCGCCCGCCGCCTGGTTATATTTTCGCCAGCACCGCGAATGGCCTGCACATGTGGAATACGTCACCTATCTACCCTATGTAATTGCGACACGGATTGATCGCCCACAGTTGTGGCAGGTTATCGACAATACGTTACAGACAATGACTGAGAACGGTACACTCAACGATATTCAGAATGAATGGTTTTAAGGAGATACAATGATGCATATCAAAAACACAAGTAGCATAACACCTTGCTCCAGCCCTACCGGTGAAGTCATCCATGAGTTTATGGGCCAGGTCGCTGGCGGCAGTCATCAGCACAGCCTTGCGCAGATTACCCTGCCACCGGGAAAAGCCTCTGCCAAACACTACCATCCAGTTGCTGAAGAGAGCTACTATATTTTGTCAGGACACGGCACACTCATGCTTGGCGATGAAATCATGACTCTTGCATCAGGCGATGTAGTGGCGATTCCAGCCAACACCATCCATGAGATCCGCAACAACACAACGGAAGATTTGATTTTCCTGGCAGTCTGTGTGCCTGCCTGGACACCGGATTGCAGCGTCTATCTCGATTAACCTACATCACCGGCCAAAAGTTCTTCGGCCAGGCTGTGATAAGCCTGTGCCGCTGGGCTGTCTGGGGCATAGTTGACCACAGGCTTGCCGTGATAAGGCGCATCGAGGATGTGTGTGTCATAGGGAATCACTGTTTGGAATACTTCTTTGGTCAGCAAATTACGCAGTTCTTCCAGCGCTTTCTTGGATTGGACCGCACTCGCATCGTACATTGTGGGAAGGACGCCACGCAACTTCAAGTTAGAACCGGTCATATTCGTTTTCAACCGTTCGATCGACTCTTTCATCGCCCGTATCCCAAGCATCGCCAGATAATGGCACTGCGCCGGGATAATAACCTCATCAGCCGCCATCAGACTGATAGCCGTCATCACATCCAGAGTAGGCGGGGTATCAATCAACACATAATCAAACTGAAGCTTGCTATCGCGCAGCACGTCTTTCAGCTTTGTGAGTGGGCGCTCTTCATGCACGATCCGCACTGCACCACTGGCAAGATCAATACTGCCGGGGATTAAACTCAGCCGGGGAATTATCGTTTTGATGGTGCGAGTGATACTGATGTCTTCATACATCAGCAGTGAATATACGCTGCGGGTCATCCGATACGGGTCCATGCCCAGAAAATTGGTCAACCCGCCCTGAGCATCCAGATCGATCAATAAAACACGATGTTTTTGGGCCAGAACAAAACCGAGGTTGAGAGTAGTGGTCGTTTTACCCACCCCTCCCTTCTGATTTGCAATCGAGAAAATTCGCGTCATCTTCTATTTTTGTCATTTTTGTAATAACACCTTTCTATTATAAGCGCAGAAACCTAACTACGGACTAGAATGTTGCAACCAGAGTGGCTATACTGTGCTCATGCAGCACATCGGCATTGACGCACGTCTGACCTATTATCGCATTGGCGGCATCAGCACTTATATTAAACGGCTGATTCTTGCCCTGGAAATCCTTGATACAAACCACCATTATACCGTCTTCGACAGCCGTAAATCAGGCAACACGCTTACGCACCGCTTTCAGCAATCGAAATTGTGGACACCTTGCCATCATCGCTTTGAGCCAGTCTCACTTTCCGCCGAGCTGCTGCGTTTCAACCTGGACCTGCTTCACAGTCCGGACTTCATCCCGCCACTGCGCGGCGCGCGGCAGCACATTATCACCATCCATGATCTAAACTTCTTGCACTATCCTCAGTTTCTCACAGCGGAAAGCCGTCGCTATTATAATGATCAGATTGAACGCGCTGTGCAGCAGGCGGACCATATTCTGGCAGACAGCGAGGCGACAAAACAGGACCTGGTGAATATGCTGGCGGTTCCAGCAGAGAAAATTACCGTGCATATGTTGGGTGTCGATGAAAGTTTTCGACCTCTACCGCTTGATGATCTTGTGCCAGTTCGCCAGCAACTTGATTTGCCTGATGCATATGTCCTCTTTTTAGGCACCTTTGAACCACGCAAAAATGTCAAAGGGCTGCTGGATGCTTATCGGCTGCTGCGGAATGAGTTTCCCCAAGCACCACCGCTGGTACTGGCAGGCACGCGAGGTTGGCTGTTTGACGAAACCATGGCGCATGTTGATGCGCTAAAATTGGCACCGCATGTGTTGTGGCGTGAGAATATTTCGCAGAAAGACCTGCCAGCACTCTATAATATGGCTTCTGTGCTAGTGCTGCCATCGTTCTACGAGGGCTTCGGCTTTCCGGCCCTGGAAGCAATGGCTTGTGGAACCGTGCCGGTGGTCAGCAACCGCTCCTCGCTGCCTGAAGTAGTTGGTGATGTAGGCTTACAGGTTAATCCTGACAACCCGGTGGAGCTGGCAAAGGCACTCCAGCACGCACTCAGCGATCAGGATTGGCGTATGACCATGCAGCAGGCAGGTTTGGCACGGGCGGCGACTTTTACATGGGAGCGGACAGCTCATATCGCCCTGTCTGCATATCAGCGATTGTTGGACTGAGGGACAATGCATATCCTTGTTTTGACACCAACCCTCCCCTACCCCTTGCATCAGGGTGGTGCGATCCGCAATTATGGAATCCTGCATGGTTTGCACGCTGCGGGTCATGAAATTACGCTACTGAGCTTTGAGGATCAACGGACAAACATCTCTGAAACACCGCTCGCCCATCTCTGTGCGCAAGTTTATACGGTACCAGTCCCAACACGTACAGCTCGCCACCGCATCCGAGACCTGTTCCTATCCCCGCAGCCGGACCTGGTACGGCGGTTACGTAGCAAGCAGTTTATTCAGATGCTGTGTTCGGTGCTTGAATCACAGTCATTTAATCTGGTGCAGTTCGAAGGTCTGGAGATGACGCGCTATATTCCGATTGTGCGCCAATACCAGCCATTGGCACGACTTTGCTATGACGCGCATAATGCTGAGTATGCACTGCAAGAAGTCATTGCGCAGGTCGATCAACAATCTGCCCGACGTTGGCTTGCAGCCGTTTACTCGCGGATTCAGGCTCGGCGTATCAAGCGATTTGAACATTACATCTGCCAGCAGGTTGATCTCGTGGTGGCGGTGTCTGATGAGGACGCGCAGGCCTTGAAGGACTTTCGACCAGATAACGCTGTGACGGTTGTCCCTAATGGCATCTTTGTTCAAGACTATGCACAGTCTACAGAAGCACTAGATCTGGGCGAGAAGGCGTTGGTTTTTACCGGCAAAATGGATTACCGGCCAAACGTCGATGCTATGCTCTGGTTCACGGAAGATATTCTGCCTTGTGTCCAGGTTCAACAATCGCAGACGGTGTTATACATTGTCGGTCAAAAGCCACACGCGCGTCTAGAAGCTCTGCGCTCGCATCCGGCAATTGTCGTCACCGGGCGTGTGGAGGATGTCAAGCCGTATCTCTACTCAGCAGCGGTTTATGTCGCGCCGCTGCGGATGGGTAGTGGCACACGGCTCAAAATCCTGGAAGCAATGGCCGCAGGCTGTGCGGTAGTGGCGACTGATCTTGCGGCGGCGGGTCTGCCATCCGAGGTTCGCCAGAATCTAATCACCGCAGATACACCTGAAGATATTAGCGCCAGCATAATCAGGTTGCTTGAAAACCCACAGGAGCGCCTGTTGATGGGCAAACAGGCACAATTATCGGTGCAGCAGCATTATGACTGGTCAGCCTTGCTGCCCCACCTACTCACCGCCTATAAGGAAATCGAACTTGGATAGAGAAGCGCTCGTCGTTCGCAATCGCACCATGGCCCAAGCTTATCATGCCACGCCGCTTAAACATCAAATACGCAGACTGATGCTGCGGCTGATTGCCAGTGTGCCAATCCTCCCCTTAAAAGCGAAGAGCTTCAATCGTATCCTGCTTATTCGTCCTGATCATTTAGGTGATGTGCTGCTGACCACGCCTGCTATCCAGAAGCTGCGTCAGGCTCTCCCCAATACCGAAATTCATGCGCTTGTTGGCCCCTGGTCCGCGACGGTGCTGGCGAGTTATCCTGAGATCGACGTGGTTCTCACACTCCCCTTTCCTGGATTCAGCCGCCATCCCAAAGACAGTTGGCGCTCACCCTACGAAATCGCATGGCATACGGCGCGTAATCTGCGCCGCATCGGTTATGATAGTGCCATCATCTTTCGACCTGATCATTGGTGGGGCGCGATGGTCACCTATCTTGCAGGTATTCCTCAGCGCATTGGTTATAACGTCCGCAATACCGCTCCATTCCTCAACGAAAAAGTGCCGCATCAGCACGAGCATGCCGTCACTCAGAATCTACGTCTGGTTGAGCGGTGGACAGGCCATATCGATTCAACCAAAATTCCCTTACGATTTCCGATCGATCCGGCTGACAGCGCCTACATCGATGGCTACTTGAAAGAGTGGGGAATCGATCCGCAGACCCAGCCAATCTGCCTGCATCCTGGCTCCGGCACATGGGTAAAGCAGTGGACAGATGAAAAATGGGCAGCAGTAGCGGATACGCTTTCTGATCAACTGAACGCACCCGTTATCTTTACGGGTGGCGACCATGAACTGCACATGGTCAAACGCATCACGGAAAAGATGAAAAACGGCTACTGTGTGATCGCCGGAGAAACGCACGTAGGGCAGCTTGGAGCATTGTTCGCACGTGCGAAAGTGGTTCTGGGGCCAGATAGCGGCCCCCTGCATCTTGCTTCGGCCGTTGGCACACCAACGGTCGCGTTGTTCGGTCCTGCCGACCCTACCGAGTTTGGCACATGGGGACCGAAAGACCGGCACATGATCGTCGCCTCACCGATTGGCTGTCGCCCCTGCCGCATCCTGGATTGGGCCGATGATAACCCCGACTATCACCCCTGTATGCGTGACATCACCGTTGCACAGGTACTGGAAGCCGCGCGACGTGTCACAAGCATCTACTAATCCGGGATTACCACCTTATCCAGCCCTTCCTCAGCGGGCGGGAATTGGGGATTCATCGCTTCCAGGGTCTCGACAATGACTTTGGTTACAATGTAATTACGATACCATTTCCGGTCTGCCGGGATAATGTACCAGGGTGCGTATTCCGTATTGCAGCGTGTCAGTACATCCTCGTAGGCTTCCATGTAATCATCCCATTTTTCACGCACCGGGAGATCGCCCATTGAAAACTTCCAACGCTTATCAGGCCGGTCGAGCCGATCCTGAAAACGTTCCTTCTGCTCATCTTTGCTGATGTGCAGAAAGAACTTCAAGATCCGGGTGCCGCTATCGACCAATAGACGTTCAAAATTATTGATGTGATCGTAGCGCGCTTTCCATACTGACTTAGACACCAGATCATTCACCCGAACAACCAGCACATCCTCATAATGACTTCGGTTGAAAATGCCGATATAGCCCTTTGGCGGGGTGTGTTGGTGAATGCGCCACAGAAAATCGTGAACCAGTTCTTCAGCTGTGGGCACTTTAAAACTCGTGATGCGTACACCTTGTGGATTAACAGCGTCGAACACATGCTTGATCGTGCCATCTTTGCCACCTGCATCCATCGCCTGGAGCACTACTAAAAGGGATTGCTTACTCTCTGCATATAAACGCTCCTGGAGATTAGCTAACCGTTCCTCAAGCTCAGCCTCTTCAGCAGCCGCCTCGTCTTTATCAAAGTCGCCCTCGAAGCGGGTGATATAGTCTTTTAAACGCACTTCTTTGCCTGGGTCGGGATGATAATGATGGCTCATAATAACAACCTTTACTCAGCTTCGCTGCGTGGTGTGACCGTCCGCGTGGTTTCGTTACGATAGGTCACCATACCGGGTCCACTGCCCTTGATCTTTTTGACATACTTGCACTCGGTCACGTCGACAATGACCTTGCCTTCATTTCGATTAGCGCTGTAGAACGAAGCAATTTCAGCCGCGCGTTCAATCACCGGTTCAGGGATGGGACGACCGTCAAACTTGATGATCACATGCGCACCAGGAACATCACGTGCATGGAGCCATAAATCCGCACCACCGCCCTTATCAAAGGTGACAATCTCATTCTGACGGCTGTTGCGACCAATCCACATGACAAAGCCATCCTGCGTTGCATACTTTAACGGTGCGCTCTTGCCACCGCCCATGCGTCCTGCCCGTTTTCCGCGCCAGTAGCCCTTGGATTGCAGGACTTGCTGAACCTCATCAATTTCAGGCCAGTTACTTGCTAATTCGAGATCCATTTTGAGCTGCGCAAGATACGAAATTTCCGCTTTGGTTTCCTCAATTAAACGCGGGACATCCTCCAACGCACGCTTGGCTTTATCATACTGGCTAAAGTAACGCTGTGCATTTTCGAGCGGTGTCAGCTTTGGATCCAGTGTAACAGTGATAGCAGGTTGATCAGGGTCGTATTGAGCTTGTAGTTCGCTCTGCCCTTTTTGAAGCGTGTACTGGTAAGCCAGGACAAGTTCGCCGCTTTTGCGCAAGATTTCGCGGTCGCTTTCGTCAGTCATTGATCTCTCGAGCGATGCCAACTTCCCACCCAACTTCCCTAGCGCATCATCCAGTGCCTTCTGTACAGGGACTTTAGCAGCATTGTAAGCATCTTCACCGACCGCAGCACCATAGTAAGCAGATAGCGCTTCACTGACGCTTTCAGTTGGATGCCAGCGTTCGATGCTCTCAATTGGGTAGACACTGTAGGCTTCTACCCCTTCATCCGTTTCCACAATACCGGGTTGCCATTCCCGATTCAGCAGTGGGTTAATGACTATGCGAAAGTTATCATAGAGACCAGTGGTGTCGACCTGATCAGGGCGTGTATTGGTGCTGCCGCTCGTTCGAAAGGCGATTTCTTTCGCTAACAAAGGGCTTAAGCCGAGAATGCTACCGGAG
>JAIOHN010000231.1 GCA_019912985.1 Anaerolineae bacterium
GGGCGCAGTCTTCAACCTGACCATGAACACCGGCGCGATTCTGCGCTATGAATTTGCCGCGAAGACCGAAGTGCGTCGCAGTGACACCCGCATTTTCCGTCAGGTCGGACCGGGATTGGTGCTGCTGCTCATTGGCGAAACCGACGACGATGGGTTGCCAACGGCGACGCGCACGCTGGTGACGGCGACCTATCCGCCGGAGCAGGAACTCTCGCGCGGCGGCGAACTGGTCGGTTTGAACTTGAGCGTGCAGGAAGGCGGCATGGGTGAAGCGCTTCAGCTAGGGGAAGATGCGACCATTACGCTGCGTGATGTTCTGACGGTGGCGGATAGGCCCGATTTGCCCGCCGGACAACAGGTATTGGTCTTCAATCTCGATCTGAGCGCGGGCGTGGATGATCTCGATACCTCATTGTGGCGGGCGGAGGTCTATGATGCGGGCGGACAGGTTTATCCGCCGAGCGCAATGGCGCTGGACTTTGCCGATTATGGGGCGCTGCCGCAGACGATCCCGTCGCTGTCGCTCATCCCTTCATCTCTGGGCTACCTCGTACCTGTCGAATTCCCTAATGGGCGGCTGGTCCTCTCGGAAAGCAGTGGTCAGGCGGTTTCCTTCCGCTTCACGCTCGTCGCGCCAGAACTCGAGGTGCAATACGACGGCATCGACGCGCGGCTGGTGAGTGTGACGATAGTAGACGGGCAGATCACCACGCGGCTGCGCATTTACAACGGGCAGACCACGCCGGTGACGTTCACGCCGGATGACATCTGGCTGGCGCTGGGCTACGCGCCTGATCCGCCCGGCCCGCGCAACCCGGCGGAGGGGATGCAGCCCTTCGAGCTGTTACCAGAGCAGGCGGTGAACCTGACGCTGGTCTGGTACTGGGCAGACGAACCCTACGCCGCGCTTCAGGTCGGACGCTACCGCTTTGCCATCCAGCTGATCCGTGAGCGCTGATATTGTACCATTTGTTCGGATGTTGAGACATCAACAAGCCCTCTGCTTTGAGATCGAGCAGGGGGCTTTTTTTGCCGTGTTTGCCAATCGCCGTAATTTTTCATGCGAACGATGAAATTTTACAGCCGAAAACTGTAATCCTCGTCCGGTTGCGACGGGTCGCTTTGATACGCTGAGAGTGTCAGGGAACGAGGTGGCGGCGGGTGATCCCAACCGTGCCAGATGACCCCCACCACGCAGGTATGCAGCGAGACGCGACCCCACTGTGTCATGGCGCACCCACGGACTGCCTGTCTGCCGCCTCCAACCCGACGGACCGTTCATCTCCTGAAGACTCGATATCGAGGAGGAATTTCGTTGGATCTGTCCACCGCAATTGAGCAGTTTTTTGGGGATGTGCAGACCGCTGCACAGACTATCGCGCCGCTGATCGCCGTGATCGGCTTCATCGGGCTGGGGGTGATGTACATGGGTTCCAGTTGGCCGCTAATCGGCGACTGGAAAAAAGACAATCCCAAAGCCGCCAACCAGGTGGTGATGGGGTTGCTCTTCGTCATCTTCGCCTCCAGCGTCACCACCCTCATCTCGTTCGCTTAGCGTTGTGCGTCGGGTATGGGGCGCTCTATAGCGCCCTGTATTTTGCGCGTCCTGGAGGGCCAATGGCCGCAGATTTCAAATCCCACGTGCTGCTGCGCGATGAAAAAGGTTTGTTCGGCATCCCGTTCAAGCGGCTGCTGCTGGCAGGCGTGGGCGGCGGCATGACCTACACGATCTTCAACCTGGCCGTGCCGGGCTGGTCGATTCCCGTCGCAGTCGTCACCGCCTTATTGATGGTCATCCTGACCGGGCTAAGAGGCGGCATCCCGCTGTGGAGTCGGCTGATCTATCGCCTGCGCGGGTCGCTGCTGCTCATGGCTGCGAATTATCCCCGCAGTCCGATGGGTCAGTTGGCCGAGATGCTGGACCTGCCGGTGGCGCTGATGCGGCTGGATGGGGCGCGGGTGTTCGTACCGCCGACTCCGAATATGGATGTGGACCTGCGCGAGTGGATCACCTTCGCCCACGCTCAGGAGACGGATGGGCTGGTGTTTG
>JAIOHN010000232.1 GCA_019912985.1 Anaerolineae bacterium
GGGACAGCCACCGCGTTGGCAGTCGTGCGGCGGGAACACGGGAGCGATCTGCCGCTGCGGCAATTGCAGCAAAAAGAAGTACAGAGTGCAAAGTGAAAGACAAAGGGACGAGGAATGAGGGATGAGTGAAAGGCTGCACGCCAGACTCCCGGAATAAAATTCGGAGGTGTGTAAGGTCAGTGTAGCAGAGAATAGGCGCAAAAAGTGGAACATTTGGTTGTACATTTGTTCCGATTTTGAGGGAGAGGGGGTTGGGATTCAGTTAAAAGTTAAAGGATTAAAGTTTGGGTCATCCGTGAAGATGATTATGTTCTATTCAATGTTGGAAGGGCGATCTGCCGGATCGCCCCTGCCAAATTGCGTATGCTGTTCTGGCAATCTGCCGCGCGGCGTTGAGGACGCGATTTCTGCCCTGCGTTACGATGCGAAGATGGCGGCCATCTTGTCGAGGCACTGCTCCATGCCCATGCGCGACATCTCCATCATCTGGCCGACCGTCCAGCCGTGTTCGCGAACGGTCAGTTCGGTTTTATTCGGCCCCAGCGATTTGAAGGTGAAGGTCTGAAGCTGATCCTGCGGGAAGTCCGGGGGCATCCCCAGCACTGCCGGGTCGAGTTTATTGCCGCTTTCGTCAGCGAGGTTGTGGATATATTCGATGCGTTCCAGCGGCACGATTTTCACGTAGTTCCACGTGCTGTACATATCCTGCCCGCCAAAATCGGCTGGCGCGCGCATACACACCAGCGATGTGCCGCCCTCGCGGAAGTCGATCTTGGCTGAGGGGCAGGTGAAGTGGGTCGGCCCCCACCAGCGCATCACATCATCGGGATTGACCCAGGCGTTCCAGACGCGCTCAATGGGCGCGTCAAACACGCGGGTGATGACGAGATCGGTTTTTTCGGCCTGTGGGGTCATGTTCGTTTCGGTCATGGGTTTACCTTCCTGAATGATTGTCTAGTCGGTCATACACTTGCATGATAGCCCAGTTCGGGGCAGGGAGTCTTGTATAAAATGGCAAGGCTAAGCTGAAGGCACGCAGTCGATAGTCTTTAGTCGTTCGCTTTTAGTCAAAAGACCGAACAGTCATATGAAGGGAAATTAACACCCTATCCTGTTTCGTGACCGAGGAGGTTTTCATATTTTGTCAAGACCGGTTACGGGGGTGTTTGTGCGGGCCAGTCTGGGCTTAAGATACGAGAGTATTTGTTTTGAGCTAATCGCTACAGCTAACTGCTAAAGGCTGATTCACCATGCATATTCGATTACTCGCCCTGGGATCGCGCGGCGACGTGCAGCCCTATATCGCGCTGGCGCTCGGCCTGAAAGACGCTGGCTTCGATGTATCCATTGGCACAACTGGCAATTTCAAAACGTTTGTCGAAGGCTGGGGGCTGGAAGCGATCACGTCGGATACCGACATGGAGGCGGTGGTGCGCGGCAGGAGCCGCCGTCAGGCCAAGTGGGACTTGTTCCGCATCCTTCTGGACACCACCTACCAGTTATCGCAGGGTGCGGACGTGCTGGTCTATTCGGGGGCGGCGCTGTTCACTGCCCCACACGTCGCCGAGAAGTTCGGCATCCCGGCAATTCCGGCGCTGGCGCAGCCCGCCATCCATCCAACGCGCGCCTTTCCCTCGGTGGGGATGCCCGCGCTGGCTATCGGAGGCGGCGCTTATAACCGCTTCACCTACGGCTTCGTCGATTGGCTGACGTGGACATTTACGAAGTCTAAAGTCAACCAGTGGCGGCACGATGTGCTGGGTTTACCTCCGGCGACGATCAGTCCAATGCAGATGATGCGCGGCAGCGGCCTGCCGACGTTGTTCGGCTTCAGCCCATCGGTGCTGCCCAAACCCGCCGAATGGGATCGCAGCGTACACGTCACCGGCT
>JAIOHN010000233.1 GCA_019912985.1 Anaerolineae bacterium
GTATAACTGCTGTTGACCGGATCGCTGAGGTAACGTTGACCACGGTCTGCCCTCTGGATGAGGAAGATAGTACAGGCTTGACCTTCACACAGGAAGGCACCACGGATGTCTATGGCCTGGGGGAGATGTTCCAGCGGCGCGGTGGCACAGACGGCAACTGGATTGGTAAACGTCGGCTGGTTCTGAATTTGTATGGTAATGAACTGGCGCGCTTTAACGGTGGTAACGTCGGCAATGCCCAGTTCCCGATTATGTATGCACTCGGCGCAGACAGTGAAAACTATGCGTTCTTTCTGGATGACATTTACCAACATTATTGGGATTTTTCATCGAATCCCTTTACGCTGAAGACCACGAATGACCATGTGAACGGGTATATCATGACTGGCCCCGATCTTCGGGATTTGCGCCAGGATTATATGGAGCTGACAGGTCGTCCACCTGTCCCGCCCAGGCAGATGTTCGGCCTCTGGGTATCAGAGTTTAGCTACGATGACTGGCAGGAGCTGTCGAGTGTGCTCGAATCATTAGAAGAAGCGCATTTTCCGGTCGATGGCTTCGTGTTGGATTTAGCGTGGTTCGGGGGTATTGGCACCCATAGCCAGATGGGATCGCTCGCCTGGGATGAGGCGAATTTTCCCGATCCCGCTGCCTTCATCACTTCACTCCGCCAGGATTATGGTGTGGGGATCATGACCGTTGAAGAATCTTATGTTTCGGACACGCTGCCGGATTACGAGGCGTTGAAAGCGCAGAACATCCTTGCGCGTTCGTGTGAAAACCCTGCTTGCGATCCCGTTCACTTTAATGAATGGTGGGGGACTGGCAGCATGGTCGACTGGACCAATCCAGCCGCTGCCGCATGGTGGCATGAACATCGCCGCCAGCATCTGATTGATGAAGGGGTGATCGGTCACTGGACTGATCTTGGTGAGCCTGAGAACTACAACGAAAACGCCTGGTACTATGGCTTTCCTGAGAGCGACCTACACAGCCACGCTGATATTCACAATGTCTACAACCTGTTGTGGGCAAAAAGCATCTGGGATGGCTACCAGCAGCATAATGTCGAACAGCGCCCGTTTATCTTATCGCGTTCCGGCACATCCGGTATTCAACGGTATGGCGTCAGTATGTGGTCAGGGGATATTGATGCCACAATGCCCAGTTTAGAGGCGCAGATGAATGTCCAGATGCACATGGCGTTGAGTGGTATCGACTATTTTGGTTCTGATGTGGGCGGGTTCAACCGGGATGTGTTTGATCCGGTGCTCGGTGTGGATAAGTTGTATACAGTGTGGTTGGCGGACTCGGCGCTAACGGATGTTCCCCTACGCCCGCATGTACGTAATCTGCAAAATCAATATCAAACTGCCCCTTCACTGGTGGGAGATGTCGCCAGCAATCTGGCGAATGTGCGCTTGCGCTATGAGTTAATCCCCTATCTCTACACGCTGGCACATGAAGCTTATCGCACTGGTGACGCCGTGATTGCCCCGTTGGTATATTACTACCAAACCGATGAAACTGTGCGTAGCATGGGTAGCCAGAAGATGCTTGGGCCGTCACTGATGATGGCAGCGGTGACGGGGTACGCGCTCGACACAGTTAACGTTTATTTCCCGCCAGGTGGGTGGTTTGATTACTACACGCACGAGTACATCGAAAGCGCAGGGGAATGGCGTGAAATACCGACTGAAGTGAACGGTGTCCTGCGGGTGCCATTATTTGTGCGCGATGGCGCGATCGTGCCACAGATGATAGTAGACGATCAGACGATGAACAGCCTCGGCAAGCGTCGCGATGAAAGCACGGTTGCGGATACGGTTGTGAGCATCTATCAAAACAGCGCTGCGGAAGGTGAATTTACACTGATCGAAGATGATGGCACTACTATGGCTTATCAAAACGGAGCAATTCGCGAGACGTCGATCATGTATTCAACTTCTGAGGATGTGACTACAGTCCGCGTGAGCGCCGCATCAAGCACCTATGATGGCGCATATGACCAGCGTTGGGTTGAACTGCGCCTGGTTGGAGATAATCAGGTAGCCGACGTGCTGCTCAATGGCGAGACTGTTCCCCAGGTGAATGCTCGTGAGGATTTTTCCGATACAGAGCCAGGGTGGTTTGCCGATGAGGTACACACGATTTATATCAATGCTGCCACATCCGATGTCTCTACACCCCTGGAGTTTCAGCTTATAGGTGGTGCATAGAATATATTTTTAGGATTATTGCCATGACCCTTCGAAAATTACTCCCTATGCTATGGTTGCTGCTCATCGTCCTCATTAGTGTAATTCCATATCAGCCAGCCCAGGCGCAGGATGATGACTCAGTAGAACGCCCGCTTTTGCTGGCGCATTATATGCCCTGGTACCAGACGCCAGATGTCAGTGGTGATTGGGGTTGGCACTGGACGATGAATCACGTCGATCCATCCATGCAGACTGAAAATGGAAAACCCGAAATCGCCTCTCACTATATGCCGCTTACAGGGCCTTACGACTCGCAAGATGATGCATTGCTGGAGTATCAGGTGTTGTTGATGAAGCTCAGCGGTATCGACGGCGTTATTGTGGATTGGTATGGCTTTGAAGATTATCTGGACTACGGCCTATTGAATGCAGCGACCCACAAGCTGTTCGACCACGTGCAGCGGGCAGGGCTGTCTTTTGTCATCTGTTATGAGGATGCTACCGTCAGAAACATGATTGATGGCGGTTATCTCAACAGTGACGATGCGCTGACACATGGTGCTGAAGTGATGCAATATCTCCAGGAAAACTGGTTCGAAGATGATGCCTATCTCAAAGTTGAAGGCCAACCACTGCTTTTTGTCTTTGGCCCGCAGTACTTTCGTGACCCTGCCAACTGGGAGGTGATGGCAGCTGACTTAGACACACCTCCTGCTTTGGTGACGCTGGATGGTCATATGGATTGGGCAGCACTGGCAGGTTATCCCTGGCCGCCAATGAGTATGGCAGGGGGAATCGAATTGGCCCCGGCAGTGTTAACCAGCTACCTTGAGTTGTTTTATCGCAATGCGGGGCGTGGAGATTATGTAGTTGGCTCGGCATTTCCTTCATTCCACGATATTTACGAAGAAGCTGGTGAACGCTCGAGTTATGGCTACATTGATCCTCAGGATGGGGAAACCCTTCGCATGACCCTGTTGCTTGCGCTTGATGCGGACTCCAACATCATTCAACTAGTGACGTGGAATGATTATGGCGAGGGGACCATGATCGAACCTACTGAAGAAACAGGCTATCAATATCTGGAGATTGTGCAGGAAACTCGACAAAGCCTGGATTCGGAAGATTTCCAGTTCACAGCCGATGATCTCCGGCTTCCGTTGCAATTATTCAACCTGCGGAAAGCCCATGCAGATAATGCTGAGGCTCAGACTCAGCTGGATGAGGTGTTTGATGCAATTATTGCCGGCGACCTGGATACAGCGCGAGCGATCCTGGAATCGCTTTAAGCATTTACCCTATTCGATGTGCTGCCCTCGTTGCTCTTGTCACGACGAGGGCAGCACATTTTGTTCAACTATTCAAATTGCAACGAAAATAGACGTGCGCGCCGCATCCAGAAGCGCAGGCGTATAGGCTGACCTGCCCACTGGGAGAGGTCCGAATTGCCTTTCCAGCTCACCACATGCTCCAGCGAATCACCGCTAAACGTATCGCAGTCGTCGAAGCTAAAGCCTGGAACCGCATCCGAATTACTGTTGAAATCCAGATACTCGTTGCCGATGTTGATGACAGAGTAGATGTCTGCTTCAGGATCAATTACCTCCACACGAATTTCCCCACCAAAGCGTGTCCAGGCATTGAGTTTGAGCTGTTTGCCTTCAAAGACCATCGGCACAGTGGTGAAGCTGCCGAGTGATTCCGCTTCAAGGGCGATAAAGCCATCCTGCCGCCAGGTCGCCAGGGCCAGGTGGCCGCGATCAGGTGGTGGCTCCGGGCGGCCTTCTGGATAATGGCCTTCGTTATGGGTGTGCCACTTGGGGCCGATGAGCAGCGAAACCTCGCCTGGTGAAAGACTTACTAATCCACACCCGGCGTAGAGACCGCCTTCCCATCCCGTACCTGGTTCACCTGTGGGGATGATTGGCCCGCGCAGGGGACGCTCCCAGTGGATGCCATCGCGGCTGGTAAAAATCAGTGTGTGGGTGACATCGAAGGTGCGCTCGTAAAAAGCCGGGAACATCAGATGGGCATTGGCAGCACCCGGCCAGGGTGAATAGCCGTTGGTGTAAATATCCACCTGGGGCGGGTCGTTCAAGTCTGGCTCAACAAGGATTTCGGGCCGGGGCCAGCTGCGGAAATCCTCGGTTTCGGCATAGGCAATCGCGCGGCGGCCATGCCATTTGCCTGATGCAAACCCGCGCCAGCCCCGAAAATAACCCACGTACTTGCCTTTTTCCTCATCGTAGCGAACGATGGTCTGCGTGTCACTCATGTAATTATCGATCAGCGGCTTCTCGATCGCTGTCCACTGGATGCCATCTGGCGAGACCGCGCCAAAGACCCGCATGACACCATCTTCTCGCCCCATGTGAATCAGCTTATAGCGTTCTTCCGGCGGCGCGGAGGGGTCCTTAAAGACTGTGCCACCGTGTGAACCACGACCGCGCGAAACATCGAGTGCGTAGACGAGATTATTCGCCTTGGAGCCTTGGAACTCGACCTGTCCCAATTCCGGCTTGACCCAGGTCTTGCCATCTGTCGATTCGGCATAAGAAAGCATGGCCGTCACGTCACTTGGCTCATCGCTTGGCTCGCGATAATAGCTTTCATAGTAGAGGCGATAACGGCCTTCATCTTCAAACATGGTTGCATAAACATTGATGAAGGTTTCCCAGGGACGATCGGCCTGAATGATTGGGGTTTTGTCCAGGCGTGGCGGATTAACCCGCAACTGAATGCCGTAGGGCATTTCACGGCTGGTGGGACGCTCGCCTTTCCAGGCGACTCCATAACCCGGCTCAACCAGATCCCAATTGAGAAAAACGTGTTTTTTGTTGCCGACAAAGTACGTCATTTGCTTCCTTTCAAGCGTGCAATTTCAGGTCAGAGCTATCCAGGGAGTTAGTGCCGCCGCTGGATGCCTTCCTTGTAATGGACATCTTCGGTTGCGAGATAAGTTTCGGTCACTTCTGGTGAGAACCGATCTGGCGCGAAAGCACGCAGATCAATACTTGTGGATTCGCCTAGTGCCAGCTCAGCCAGCAGCAAACCGGCCACAGGGTTATAGGCAAAACCGCCGGAATGGAAACTGCCCGCCACAATCAACCCCGGTCGCAGTGTACCTAGAATCGGTTCGTTATCGGCTGAAAACGACAGCAGGCCCACGTGCTCGGATTCCCATGTGGTGTTTTCAAGCTGAGGCAGCAGCGGTGTGAGGTTGGCTTTTAGCTGGCTGGGATAGGATTTTGAAGTGGTGACGCTGGTCATGTCGAAATCCAATGAAGGCACTGCGTAGCTTGATGGCTGCGGAATCTCAAAGCCCGCCAGCAAACGACCACCTTCTGCGGGTCGGATGTATGCGCCGTAAGGATTAGCGTTAATCGCCGGGATAGTGACCGCCGTTTCCAGCGGCTGTGTGACATAGCGCTGATGCACGATGGCTTTCATCGGCAGTTTCAGCCCAACTGTTTCAAGCAGCCGGTTGGTCCAGATGTGTGTTGCGCTGATGATGATGTCCGCTGA
>JAIOHN010000234.1 GCA_019912985.1 Anaerolineae bacterium
ACTGGCCGCAACAGACCAGTCACGGACGCCGGGGTTGGTCACCGGCGTGCCGAAGCGCAGCTTGTCAGTATGCTCCATGCACATCGCCATGGTGACATAGCAATCGCGCCACAGAACGTGCGAATCAAAAAACCAGGCATAGCTAAACCCGGCAGCCTCCGCTTGCTTACACAGGGCAACGGTGCGTTTAGGTTCAATATCGCCTTTAAATGTAATTCCAAATTCCATAAAAAACTCCTGGTTGCGGAACCAAGCCGCCGGGGCGCAGATGCCTTTCCTGCACCCTGACGAAACTTACCTGCATTATTGTTAGCGAGCCGGGACCGTATCCTCAACCAGAGCGCCGTACAGTTCGGGGCGGCGGTTGAAGTAGAAATGCCAGGTATCACGCACTTCCTGGATCATATCCAGATTCAGGTCACGGACGATCAGTTCTTCATCGCGGTCGCTAGCCATCTCGCCGACGAACTGACCTTTCGGGTCACAGAAGTAGCTTTCACCGTAAAAGTCGTCATCGCCATATTCTTCAATGCCGACCCGGTTGATTGTGCCGACGAAGTAGGTATTGAAGATCGCATGGGAGGTTTGCTCAATGCGCCATAGGTGTTGGCTGAGGCCGCGTGATGTGGCGGAGGGGATAAAAACGATCTCCGCGCCGTTTAGCCCTAATGCCCGTGCGCCTTCGGGGAAATGACGGTCGTGGCAAATGTACACACCGATTTTGCCGACTGCCGTATCAAATACCGGATACCCCAGGTTGCCAGGCCGGAAGTAGAATTTCTCCCAGAAGCCGGGAAGCTGTGGGATGTGGGTTTTGCGATATTTGCCTTTGTAGGTGCCGTCGGAGTCGATCACCGCGGCAGTATTGTAGTAGACGCCCACCCCGTCCTGCTCATACATTGGAACGACCAGCACCATGTTCAGTTCCTGGGCCAGCTTCTGCATTTTCTCGGTGGTGGGGCCATCTGGAATGGCCTCGGTATAGGCGAAAAATTCAGGTCTTTGAACCTGGCAGAAGTAGGGGCCGTAGAACAATTCCTGGAAACACATCACTTGCGCGCCCTGATCGGCAGCTTTTTTCGCATATTCGACGTGCTTCTCGATCATGGAATCCTTGTCGCCGGTCCATGTAGACTGGATAAGCGCAGCACGAACAGTTCTTGCCATCTCAAATGCTCCTGTAACTGTAATTTTCCGAGATTATAACGAGTCCTTTCAGAGCTCGCTTTGCCCAATCTAACTGAATTGAGTGAGAATTTCTCATATGTTTTTACGCTAGATCAGCATGTTGCCTGGCGCAGCGCTCAAGGGCGCGCTGTGCCTGCCGCACATTGATCTTTGGCGCGACATCGCTATAGAACTGGACTGCCATGCGCTCGTTCTCGGTCTGGGCCTCAGCAGCATGGTCTTGAAAGTTAAAATTGTAGTCCGCCTCGTCCAATCCTTCGATTGGCTCCAAGGTGATCTCGACCACATACTCTCGGCGAATACGTTCCAGCGTGGACCGGCGTTTATCTGAATCTCGTGCCAGATCATTGTTGCCTGCCGCTTCATAGTAGTCGCGCAGGCTGGTTTCGAGGTTTATGGCGTAGGTCAGAATCGACCCAAAGGTGTTCAGTGATGACATCGGTTACACCCAGCGTTCAATGACGATCTTGCGTTCCGTATAAAATTCGATTGAGTCCGAACCCTGACCGTGGAGATCGCCAAAGAACGAATCTTTTTGCCCGCCGAAGGGGAAGGAGGCTGAGGGCGCTGCCACACCGATGTTGACGCCAATGTTCCCCGCGTTGACCTGATACTTGAACTCACGGGCATACTTGCCGTTGCTGGTGAAAATGCTGGCGGCGTTCCCGTAATGACTCTTATTGATGATGTCTACCGCTTCTTCGAAGCTGTCCGCTTTCATCAGCGACAGCACTGGCCCGAAAATCTCTTCCTTGGCGACGATCATTTCTGGTGTGACATCTGCCAGGATGGTTGGCCCCACAAAGGACCCCTGGTCGAAACCCTCGACCTGCACGCTGCGGCCATCGAGTACAATTTTTGCGCCTTCTTCGACACCTTTCTGGATCATGTTTTCGATACGCTGCTTGGCCTGATCGCTCACGACGGTACCCATCTGGGTGTTTTCCTCAAGGCCATAGCCGACCTTCAAGCTGCTGGCTTGTTTGACCAATTCATCATGCAGTCGGTCATAAGCATCGCCCACGCCAACCGCGACTGCTGCCGCCAGACAGCGCTGTCCGGCACAGCCATAGGCCGCGCCCAGGATGTTTTTCACGCTGGCTTCCATGTTGGCGTCTGGCATGACGGCAATGTAATTCTTCGCGCCACCCTGTGCCTGAACCCGTTTACCATTGCGTGTGCAGGTTTCGTAGATGATTTTTGCAACCGGGCTGGAGCCCACGAAGGAAACGCCGGTTACGCCTGGATGCTCCATAATTGCCATCGATGCATCTTTGCCGCCATGAATGAGGTTGACGACACCTTCTGGCAGGTCAAGTTCATCCAGTAACTCGTACATAAACTCCATGCTAATGGGTGTTTGTGGCGAAGGTTTGAGGATAAAGGTGTTGCCACAGGTGACCGCAGTTGGCAGGAACCAGAGGGGAACCATGGCCGGGAAGTTGAAAGGGGTAATGGCTGCGAAGACACCGGCTGGCTGGCGAACAGTGGTTTCATCAATACCGGAGCTGACGTCTTCCAGCCCATCATTGCGCATCAGGAATGGGACGCCGGTTGCGAAATCGACACTTTCGATGCCACGCCGCACTTCGCCGCGCGCCTCGTCTATCGTCTTGCCATTCTCTTCAACCACGATGCGGGAGAGTTCTTCAAAACGGTCTTCCAAAATAGTTTTAAAACGGTGCATATATTGGGCGCGGTTCATCACCGGCACGCGCCGCCATTCATCAAATGCCTCACGTGCCGCTATCACCGCCTGACCGACATCGTCATACGTCGAATCAGGACACTCGGCCAGCAGTTCGCAGGTGGCAGGGTTATGAACCGGGATAAATGAATCGCTGGATGACTCGACCCACTCCCCGCCAATATAGTTTCTTAACTTCTTCGCCATAGGGACTCTCCTCAAAGGTGAGAACTATTCTATTTCGTAATCTGTTGATGCCAAATTTTACCACAAATCGCTTGTACGCCTTGAACAATGTGGGAAACAAGGGGGTTCGTGTTAATATAGTGCATTGCTGTTGGAAGCAATAAAAAATATTTACTGAGCAATCGGAGAAACAGAAAATGACCCTTGATGTGGGCAGCCAGACCGCTGAATTGATGGATCGCTATAAAAAAGTCATGTTTCCGGCGGTGTCGCCATACTATGGCGATCATCCGCTGGTGGTAGACCATGCAAAAGATCAGTACATATGGGATGCCGAAGGACGTCGCTACCTGGATTTCTTCGGCGGAGTCTTGACCGTATCGGTCGGACACTGCAATGAAGAAGTGACAGCGCGTACGATGGAGCAGTTGCAGAAGGCACAGCACACATCAACTTTGTATGTCAATGAAATTATGGTGCGTGTGGCGGAGAAAGTCGCTGAGCTGGCCCCTGGACGCTTGCAAAAATGCTATTTCACCAACAGTGGCAGCGAGGCGAACGAAACAGCGATCCTGGCGGCCCGCATGTATACCGGCAACGATGACGTGATCACCCTGCGCCATGCCTATTCCGGGCGGACGATGCTGGCAATGTCGCTGACCGCGCATGGCACATGGCGGCTGGGAAACGTCATTGATCCGCATATCAAGCATGTGCGCAATCCCTACGTTTATCGCGCGCCATTGGATCTTTCACCAGAGCAGTTGGTTGAATTGTGTGTGCAGGATCTGGAAGAGACCCTGGCGACTGTGACCAATGGCAAGATCGCCGCGTTTATCGCAGAGCCAATTCAGGGCGTGGGCGGGTTCATTGTCCCGCCGGAAGAATATTTCAAGCGTGTGGTGCCAATCATTCGCGAAGCTGGCGGCATCTTTATCGCTGACGAAGTGCAGACCGGATGGGGCCGTACAGGTGGCAAGTGGTTCGGCATTGAGCATTGGGGTGTTGAGCCGGACATGATGACCTTTGCCAAGGGCATGGCGAATGGGTCGCCGATTGGCTGCACGGTGGCAACTCCGGAAATCGCAGATGCCCTGCAAGGACTGACATTCTCGACTTTTGGTGGCAATCCGGTCACGATGGCGACTGCGCTGGCGACCATCGAGTATATCGAATCGCATGATCTTCTGAGCAACGCGGAAAGCAAAGGTGTACGTCTGCGCCAACGCCTGGATGAATTCAAGGCCGAGTTTCCGTTTATTGGTGATGTGCGGGGAATGGGCCTCATGCAAGGTGTTGAGATTATCAAGCCAGGAGCGGACAAAGCGCCGGATGCGGCATTAACCGCCTCGGTCATGAGTGCCGCTCGTGATTGCGACCTGTTGATCGGCAAGGGCGGTCTGTATGGGAACGTGCTGCGTATTTCACCGCATTTGAATGTGACCGCAGAAGATATTGAAGCTGGTTGCGATATGCTTGCCAAAGCGCTGACGCAAGTGGCTCAATAAACGTGAACTGAACTTTCGTGGATTCAGGGTATGGCCGATATTTCTCTACAGCAAGATGTAAATCACCCTGAGACCAGTGGACTATCGCTGCGTCAGATGCGGCGATATGCGCCTGCTGCATTGTTGGCGGTTGTCATTTTGCTGGCAGTATGGCTTGGCGTGGCTTTTCGCGCCCTCACTGATGATAACCCTGCCTTTATTGACTCCACGGTTGGCGAACTGGCGGTCTGGATGGCAGGGCAGTCGGAAGAAGAAGCACCAGAATCACTGCTGGGACAATATGCCAGGAACTGGGCGCTGCAAGCAGGAGAAACTCCCTTACCAGAGCCTGTTCTGTTTACGGCCATGCGCAACATGGTTGCAGTCTGGTGCTGGCTGGTAGCTGCAACGGGATTTGCCGGACTGGCGGGCGTACTCCTGCAAACATCCTGGAGCCGGGCAGTACTGCTTCTGACTTTACTCGGCTTTGACCTGCTGCTTTTCGTGATCCCGGCGGCAGCAGCCGATTTATTTGGCGTCACACTGGGTGCGATCGCGCTGATGCTCGTGATATTGCTGATTGTACCCGGTCGCATCAGCCGCATTCTCGGCTTTTTTGTGGTGCTATCCACGCTGCTGCTGTTCTGGGAAGTGGCTAAGTCCTTCGCTGAATCCATCAATTACAAGGTAACGGTGCCTCAAGGAGCCTGGACGTACGAGTCCTATCCGACCTTAGAGGATGCGCTGGTTGCTCTGGAATCAGGCGACATTGACGCGGTGATTTATGACCGCAAGGATCTTGGGGAGTTGATGCTTAGTGATGACCCCGATGAAGTCCATGACATGACGCCTTTTCCAGACTTAACTCTGCTTACCAACATTACCCCGGAAGAGCGCCGGTTCGGGTTGCCCATTCAACCATCATTCTCTGGGCGACTAGGTGTTGCCGTGCGTTCGGATGGTGCAGAGCAGTGGGGTTCCACAGCGGACTTTTTGAATCAGCCTGTAGGGACTGTTGCACGCGAGTACGCGGACGAAAAGTATCTGGCTGTGCCGCGTGATCTTGTGCTTGTGGATTTGAAAATTTTCAACAATCTAAATCTGCCGCACTTGCAGGATATTGCCGAAGCCTTCCTTCAGCCTGCGCGTCGCAACGGCCCGCTGCTTCTCACGCGTATTCTTGGGGATGCCGCCTTGTACACCTGGGGGGAAGCACTTTACGGTTTTATCCTGGGGGCATCGCTTGGCTTTGTTCTTGGTGCTTTATTTGCCCACTCCTCGTTGATGGAGCGGGGGCTGCTGCCCTACGTCGTGGCTTCGCAGACGGTACCGATCCTCGCCATCGCCCCAATGGTGGTGATCTGGCTCGGCGCAGGGCCGATAGCGGTCTCCGTGATTTCCGCTTATATCACATTTTTCCCGGTAACGATTAATACACTGCGAGGTTTGCGTTCACCCAGCCCAATGGCACTTGAGCTGATGCGCTCCTATGCGGCCAGTAGCTGGGCGATCATGTGGAAGCTGCGTTTTCCATCGTCGCTGCCATATGTGTTCACCGCGCTGAAAGTCTCGGCGACGGCCAGCGTGGTTGGCGCAATCATCGGCGAACTGCCTTCGAGCATCCGTGATGGTTTAGGGCGGGCAATTCTTGACTTTAGCTCAGATTACAGCCTCGTGTCCACGCCGAAGCTGTGGGCAGCAATTATTATGGCGGCGTTAGTCGGTATTACGTTTTTTGTCATTGTCAGCTTGATTGAGCGATTGGTCCTACACGGTTACGTGCGGGACGCATAAGGTGAAGCGCATGTCTGAACAAAGCCACACGGTGGTGATCTCGGCCAAGGGTGTGAACAAGATTTTTAATCCAGGCAGCGACGAGCAGGTGATTGCGCTACAGGATATTAACCTGGAGATTCGCGCAGGTGATTTTGTTTCCTTAATTGGTCCATCCGGCTGCGGTAAGTCCACCCTGCTGCGTCTGATTGCTGATCTGCTGCAACCGACGAATGGCGTTATGCGTGTAAATGGTAAAGATGCGCATCAGGCTCGTCTGGATCGTGATTATGGTATGGTCTTCCAGGCAGCGACACTTTACGACTGGCGCACGGTAAGCAGGAATGTCGAACTGCCATTGGAGATCATGGGGTATTCGGCAAGCGAACGCAAGCGGCGTGCGCAGGAAATGCTTG
>JAIOHN010000002.1 GCA_019912985.1 Anaerolineae bacterium
GCTTTAATGCCAGCGTCTTTCATCGCCAGTTCAATCGCTTTGGCCGCACCTTCGCCTGTTTCCATAGGCGCTGTGATGTGATAGGCATCTGAAGTATGGCCGTAGCCGATGATTTCGGCATAAATTTTTGCACCACGTGCCTGGGCGTGTTCGAGTTCTTCAAGAACCAGAATAGCTGCGCCTTCTGCTACAACGAATCCGTCGCGATCTATATCAAATGGGCGTGACGCTTTCTCAGGGGCTTCGTTGCGGCGCGAGATCGCGGTCATGTTGTTGAAGCTGGCGATAGTCACATCAACCAGGCTGGCCTCGCTGCTGCCAGCAACAGCGGCGACGGAGTCACCGCGTTTGATGATTTCGACTGCTTCACCGATGCAGTTATTGCCAGTCGCACAGGCGGTGGAGATGGCAAAATTGGGGCCGCGCAGTCCAAAGCGCATCGAGATTTTAGAGGATGGGCTGTCTGGCAGCATCATTGGCACCATGAGCGGGCTGACAGCGCGTGCTCCACGGTCAAGAAACGCCTTGATGCTCTCAAAAATGGAGGCGATTCCGCCAATGCCGGACCCCACCACGCAGGCGATGTCGTACTGATTTTCGGGCGTGATTTCCAGACCTGAGTCCGTAATAGCCTGTTGGGCAGCAACCAACCCAAGTTGGGTGACTCGGTCGGTACGGCGCGCCTCCCGACGGCCTAGAAACTGCTCGGCATCGAAATTCTTTACCTCGCCCGCAAAGTGATTTTCTAGGTGGGAGGAGTCGAAGTGAGTAATCGGGCCGATGCCAGTTTTCCCGGCGGCGGTATTTGCCCAGGCTTCTTCCACTGTGTTTCCGGTGGGGCAGATGATGCCCATGCCGGTCACGACTACACGTCGTTGTTCCACGGTTTCCTTCCTTACAATATGACAAGCATTTAAACAATGCGTGACCGTCCAACGGGTCATCACAATTACGGCCAAAATTTTTGTGTCTGTTACCAATAACCCCATTTTCGGCAGGTGGTTACAGGTTTTGGGGTCTATGTTATAATACCGCCTCACTGCGGAGGCGGCATGATTCTCGTAACTGGAGCAACTGGATTTATCGGACGCCAGCTTGTTGCACGCTTAATGGCGGATGGCAAACGCGTGCGCTGCCTGATACCCGAAGAACAAGAATCCCCCTGGGAGAATCCCCCCGATATTATCACAGGGAATATCCTGGATGAAGAGGCACTCTTTAAAGCCGTGACGGGTGTGCATGTGATTATCCACCTGGAAAATGCTTTCTGGTGGGGGCGTCCACGTGACCTGGAGCGGATCGAGTTGGCCGGGACACGAGCCCTAATTGCAGCAGCACGTGCCGCCCGTGTGGGGCGAATTATCACACTGAGTCACATTGGTGCTGCACCTTCCTCCGCTTATCCATTGATTCAAATTAAGGGCATGGTTGAAGAAATCGTACGCTCCAGTGGGCTGGCGTATACGATTATTCGTACCGGAATCGTCTTTGGCGAACAGGATGCTTTTATCAACCATATCGCCATGCTGCTGCGGGCGGTACCACTGTTTTTTTTAATGCCGGGACGGGGTGAGGTCGTGCTGCATCCCATCTATATCGACGATCTGGTGGATGTGCTGATGCGCAGTCTGGAACAGATTGAGGTCGTAGATACACTGGTTGAGGTCGGTGGGCCGGAGTATATCACCCTGGAAGATTTGATTCGGACGGTGATGCGTGTCTCGCGTGCACCGCGCGTCATTATCTCAGTGCCACCGTATATTTTGCGGTGGATTACCGCAGTGTATAGTCGAGTGCTGCCGCGCTCTCTGGTGACGATGCAGTGGCTAGATTTGCTGGCGACTAATCGTGCGACGCAGTTGGGTAACACTTATTCGTACTTTGGGATTCGTCCGCGCCGGTTGGAAGATACGTTGCTGACTTACATGCGTGGGCGGCGCTATTTAATGCCGATGCTGCGCTATACATTTCGCCGCCGTCCCAAAGGTATCTAACATACCAACTCAGGAACTGACGAGAAAACAGGAATACAGGTTATGGCTGACTCCATTGAAATCCGCCTATTGTATACACTAAATGAACTGAAACCTGCTGTTGAGCTTCAGCGGGTGTACTGGGGTGAGGATGTCGAGTCGGTGATTCCGGCGCACATGCTCTTCTCACTGGCGAACTACGGTGGGCATGTGCTGGCGGCAATGGATGGGGATAAGATGGTTGGCGTGTTGGTCGGCTTTCTGGGAACGAGCATGGATGAGCCGGAGCGACCAGCGATGGCAAACCTGCAACTTGTCTCCAAGCGAATGGTGATTTTGCCAGAGTATCGTAACCGAGGATTGGCCTACCGGCTAAAGGTTGCCCAGCGGGAGATGGCGATCAAGCAGGGTGTCCGGCTGGTGACATGGACCTTCGATCCATTACTGGCTCCCAACGCTCATTTGAATATCCGCAAGTTGGGTGCGATTTGCCAGGAATTTCGCGAAAATTATTATGGGACGGAGAGCAGTGGCGGGCTGGCGACAATGGGATATTCCGACCGCTTGTTTGTGGAATGGTGGGTGACCAACCGCCGTGTGAAGGAGCGGATCGAAGGGAATCGGGGCAACCTGGAACTGATACGCTTTCTGGAAGGCGGCGCGGTCATTCTCAACCCCACTGGTGTCAGCCAACAATGGCCCACGCCCTGTGTGACACCGCTGGCACCAGCAAGCGCGGTAGTGCTGGTGGAAATCCCCACCAACTTCCCGGCGCTGATGGATGCAGATGCCAGATTAGCCGAGCAGTGGCGGGTGCATATCCGAGGCATGTTTAGG
Organism: Anaerolineae bacterium; assembly: GCA_019912985.1. GTDB lineage: Bacteria > Chloroflexota > Anaerolineae > Aggregatilineales > Phototrophicaceae > JAIOHN01. The sequence goes on from JAIOHN010000002.1 coordinate 2,811, forward strand.
TTGCTGATTGGCAGCTATATGGTCACGGATTTCGTGCGTGAAACCTATGAAGGGCGTGACCGCTGCTTTTATGTGCTGACCTATCGCAGCCCACAATTTGATCCGGGCCTGAATTAAATCATGAACTGGGAGCGCAAAAATGCCTTTTGAGAATCAGATTGTTTCTTTTATTGGCAGCGGGGTGATGGGCGAGGCCATGATGAAGGGCCTCCTCAATCAGAAACTGCTGGACCCGCAGCAGATTATCGCCGCCGATCCACGCCAGGAACGCGGGGAAGCGCTGGTCAAACAGTATGGGCTGCGATTTATGACCGATAACGCCGCTGCTGCTGAAGAAGCGAATATCTTAGTGCTGTCGGTGAAACCCCAGATGCTGTCACATGTGCTGCCCGTAGTTCGGCGTGGTGCACATTCGGCTTCAGTGGTGTTGAGCATTATCGCGGGCGCGAAAATTCAGACCATTGCCAACGGATTAGCGAATGCCAGTGTGGTGCGGGCGATGCCCAATACGCCTGCGCAGATTGGACAGGGGATTACCGTATGGACGGCCACGGACGAAGTGCCTGCGCCACAGCGTGAACAGGCGCGACTGCTGCTGCAAGCGCTTGGTGAAGAGATTTACGTTGATCATGAAGATTACCTGGATATGGCTACCGCATTAAGCGGCACTGGCCCGGCTTATGTCTTTCTTTTTATGGAAGCCATGATTGACGCTGGAGTGCACATGGGCTTTTCGCGTCGCGATGCCGAGCGGCTGGTGCTGCAAACCATGCGCGGTTCCGTAGAATACGCGGAGGCCAGCGGCCTGCATCCGGCTGAACTGCGTAATCAGGTGACCAGCCCAGGGGGAACCTCTGCCGAGGCGATTTATCATCTGGAAAAGGGCGGATTGCGGACGGTTCTGGCGCGCGCGGTATGGGCTGCCTATCAGCGTTCAGTCAAGCTTGGCGGGGGTGAACCCCGTGACCCGAATGGCAAGTAAGTAGCGGAGTGTTGTAAGCGTGCGCTGGTTGCTTCTGAGTTGCATCTGCTTGATTTTCGGAGCCTCTACGACATTATCGGCTCAAGAACAAACCGGCACTGATTTCGTCATTTTCCGGGATCGTGATACGTTTACACTGTATCTGCCTGCCGGTGAGGGTGAGCAGACCGTTTCGTTAAATGGCTTGCGCTTTGAGGCTGGCACCCGTGGGCAGAGTTATCCTTTAGCCAGTTTCAGCGCATTTGCGAGTTTATCATTGGGACAGCTGCCAACACCACTTTGTCTCCACATTCGGCGAAATGAAGATTCGACACCTTTACCAATGATTTGTAATGGTGTCATGACCCTGCGGCAAGAACTGGCTGACTTTGATGTCTTCTGGTATGAAAATGAGCAGGATCTCACCGTACTGGTGCAAGGCGGCGAAGACGAAGGTTTTTGCCCTGCGGGGTCTCCTTACTGTGAATTAAACTTTATCCCCTCTGTTGATGCGTTATCCGACCCAAGCGCATCAAGTCCCGGCTACCCAACCATTACCTCGTCTGATGCGCCAGTTTTTAATATCACCGGCAATGTTGGGGCCATTATCAGTCAGTCTGAAGTGCAGCAGTTGACGATTAATGTTGGTGACTCGCCTGAAGAAACCCAGCGCAAAGCGCGGTTGCGGACTGATACAGTTGCCGCAGAGTTATTACAGATTGTTCGCAATATTGATAATCGACTGTTTCAGGTGAACGCGACACTTAGCCCGGATTTGTTCGGCACACAGCTTGGCGAAATTCGTGCGACAGTGATCCCAGATGCTGCAACACCCTTTAGTGATGCCTATCAAACGTTGTTTGTGAAGCAGCAGGTGAGTGATCTTCGCCAAATTTTTGCGACGACTGCGATTCCCAATGCACCGTCGCCAGCTTTTGTCGCTTTAGCATCGGAAACGCCGGTTGATCCTTTTGATATTCAGTTCTTCTATGCTGAATTGAACGAAATTAATATAGCTTCGAATTACATGTTGGAGCGGTTAGAAAAACTAGCAGACGCTGCCGACGAAAACGAGGCATGGGTGAACTTTCAGCAGGATTATCTGGCGTTAGAAGTACAGACTCTGCTCAATCGGTCGCAGATTGCATACGTGGTGGCGCTGCGTCTTTTAGCTGATTTGAAAGACGCTTACTCGGATATGCTCATCCCGCTCGATATGCTGCTTTTTCTGGAGCCACGTTCACTGATCTCGGAAACCGATAACCGGCAGTATTTTGACGAATACCTTAACCATTCCCTGGCACTGGCTACGATCCGAGCTGGACTGGTTGAGGTCGGTCTGCAATTCACCAATGCTGATCTTGATGCCTACGCAGCAGTCAGCGCTGAGTTAGTGATTCATGCTGACGACCCGTGGAACATCGTCGTTGCCAAAGCCATCAGCCTGCGACAGTTAGGGCGATTAACCGAGTCAGTAGCAGCCTTCGCCCAATACGGTGAAATGTTCTCTGCGTCTGATCCGTCTGCTGAACAATATGCGCACGTTGCACAGCAATTTACCCTCGATGTCCGTGCTTTAGGCATTCTCTATGGGGCAGTCTATATTTATGAGGTGAAGCCAGATACACCAGCAGCGAAAGCAGGTCTATCCGCTGGTGACATCATCGTGGAATTTGACGGACAGGATCTTACCGGTTCTCTCCTTAGAGATGGGGAAGAAATTACCGCCATTGAATTTATGCAAGCAGCCATGCAGGCTGTAGTGGCCGGAGAAGAAGTCTCGATTGTTTATTTGCTTTTGAATGAAGATGGCACTTTTACACGCAACGCCATCACAGTAGTGAAAGATACAGAATTTGGATTTGGACTTATGCCTATTTAGGCGCTTTTTTGAGATCGTGAACAGCAACTAACGGCCCTGAAATTGACGTTTGTGAAAAAGTGGACAGATGCCGGTCAATAAGATACAATGCAGGGAAGCATCTGGCGTGTAGCGTTTCCTCAGTAGAGAGCATCATTCACATAAAGCTAACGACCGGAATAAGCAGTGGCAATCTCACTCAATTCGAGTGTTTTAAACCAGCAAACCTTAGACCATATATTTTAGGAGGCCTGTAGATGGCGGATATCTCCAACGATATCTTTGACTCGCTCATGCAGCAGATTCAGGGGTACGAGTCAAAAATTGAATCGGTTGAAGTCGGCTATGTTGACGAGGTAGGTGATGGTATCGCTCGTGTACTCGGGCTGAATAACATCCGCTTTAGTGAACTGGTTCAGTTCCCAAATGGTGCCCTGGGAATCGTCTTTAACCTTGAGGCCGATAATGTCGGTATCATTATTTTGGGCGAATATGACGAAATTAAAGAAGGCGACGAAGTTCGCCCGCTGAATCGTATTGCGTCTGTGCCGGTGGGCGAGGGGCTGGTAGGCCGTGTGGTCGATGCCTTGGGGAATCCGCTCGATGGTAAGGGAGCGATTCAATTCAGTGAATATTATAATATCGAGCGACTGGCTCCTGGTGTGATGCAGCGTCGCAACGTCGATACGCCGGTGCAAACCGGTATCCTGGCGATTGACGCGATGATCCCGATCGGTCGTGGTCAGCGTGAGTTGATTATTGGTGACCGGCAGACGGGTAAGACGGCGATTGCCATCGATACCATCATCAATCAGGCCGATCAGAATATGAAGTGCATTTACGTAGCCATCGGCAAACGTAAAGGTGAAATTGCTCGTCTGGTCGCCACGCTGGAAGAACACGGTGCGATGGAATATACCACGGTGGTGGTCGCGGCAGCTTCTGACCCGGCAGCGATGCAGTATATTGCGCCATATGCGGGTTGCGCGATTGGCGAATGGTTTATGGAGAACAGCCAGGACGCACTGGTTGTATATGACGATCTCTCCAAACATGCATGGGCTTATCGTCAGGTATCACTGCTGATGCGCCGTCCGCCTGGACGTGAAGCTTATCCTGGTGATGTGTTTTATCTGCACAGCCGCCTGTTGGAACGCGCGGCCCAGTTGAGTGATGATCTGGGTGGCGGGAGTCTGACGGCGCTGCCATTTATTGAAACCTTGCTTGGTGACGTATCGGCGTTCGTGCCGACGAACGTGATTTCGATTACGGACGGCCAGATTTACCTTGAAGCTGAGTTGTTCTATGCAGGCCAACGCCCGGCGCTGAACGTGGGTA
>JAIOHN010000235.1 GCA_019912985.1 Anaerolineae bacterium
GCTGGGGGCTGCTGAGGAGACCATTAATGCGGACCCGTATTCATCCGATGCCTGGGCGATTCGCTCGATGGTGTTGACGTGGGACGACCAGCCAGAGCTGGCGATCCCAAGTGCGCTGCGTGCCCTGGAATTGGCCGGAGATGACCCGGCAAACGCCAAAGCACAGGCTCGTGCGCAGGCATTCCTGGCTGAGGCTTATCTCAATGTCGGCCAGTATGAGCGGGCGCTGTCGACGGTGGAACGCGCGCTGGAAATCGATCCAGATAGCTTCGAGGCGCTGCGGGTGCGGTCGCTCATTGCGCAGCAGTATGAGTACGATTTTGTTGCGGCACTCGATTACAGCCAGTCTGCACACGATCTAGCGCCCAATCTGTCTTATCTGACGCTCGATCTGGTGGAGTTGGAAATCCGCGAAGGTAACACCGATGTGGCGCAGGCAATGCTCGACGAAGTGATTGAGAACAACCCCAACGACACGCGTGCGCTGTGGTGGATGGGATATGTCTACCTCAATGTGTTGGGTGACCCGAATGAAGGCGCTGATTATTTTTCGCGCTGTGTCGATGCGGACCCTGAGAGCATCCTCTGTCTCTACAATCTGGGCCGGGCTCAGATGCGCCTGGAGCAGTATGCCTCCGCATTGGAGTCGTTTGAGACAACTATTCGCCTGGGAACGACCAATGCGCGTCATTACTGGTGGGCAGGCCGCGCTGAAGTCGTACAGAATGGCTGCCCTGCGGCCACCAGTTACCTGCGCACCGGCTATGATATGGCGAAGGTCGAAGGCGACGAAATCCTGATCGGCGATTTTGAGGATCAGATGCGCAGCTGTCAGTTGTTTGTTGAGCCGTCATTTGAATCGACTGAAGAAGCGACCGCTGAAGCCACTGCCGAAATTGACGCGCCCTGATTGATTACAACTGCTGCGCGGAATTCAACACGCGTGCTGGGCCAGTCAGGGTATAGATGCCCAAGCTGGCCGGAATAAGCGCCGTGCGCCCCATATCCAGTGTCAGACTTTCCCCGGCATACTGAATCTGCGCCTGTCCCTCGATGCACGTCAGGATATGGAAATACTGGAAATCGGTATCCAGGGTGATAGGTTCCCCCAGTTGATAGAGCAGAGTCGTAAAATACTCCGAGCGGACGATTTCAACGACTTCCTCCGTTTTGTCGCCAGTGTGGGCAATAGTCGGCAGGCTTTCCAGATTGGCGACCTGCGCGCCTTTGTCGATATGCAGCGTGCGCGGTTTGCCATCCAGCCCGACCCGTCCCCAGTCGTAAAGGCGGTAGGTCGTATCTGACGACTGCTGAATCTCGTAGATCAGAATCCCGGCGCCGATGGCATGAATCGTCCCCGCGCGCACAAACAGCACATCGCCTGCCTGGACATTCGCATACACCAGCAGCTTTTCCAATGTGCTCTCGCGGATGAACTGCGCCATCGTCTGCGGTGAGGTGCCGGGTTCCACGCCGATCACCAACTGTGCGTCCGGCTCTGCGTCAATCACGTACCATGCTTCGGTTTTGCCGCGTGGTTCGCCTTCCAACGCCAGTGCCTGCGCATCATTCGGATGCAGTTGGACCGACAGCCAATCGGAGGCATCGATCAGCTTCGCCAGCAGTGGAAAGCCTGCTGTCGGGTCATTCCCTGGCCCCACCAGGTCGTGACCGTATGCCGCCAGCAATTCGCCGACAGTGTGTCCGGCCAGCGGTCCATTGGCGACCGTGGCTGTATCATGCATCTCCCACGATTCGCCGTAAGGCTCATCCGTGGGCAGGGCTTTGTGCATGACACTTTCCAGCTTGCGTCCGCCCCATACTTTTACGTGGAGTGCCGAATTGAGCAGCAGGGGATAGAGAGCCGTCATTGGATTTATTGCCTTTCCTGTGCGTGGTGAGCTGCGTCACTCTTTTTCATAAGGGACGCCATCCGCTTTCGGTGGGATCGAGCGCCCGACCAGCCCCGCGAGCACGACAATCGTCACGATATAGGGAATCATCTGTAAGAATTGCGGTGGTAGTTCCACGCCTAGAATCTGGAAGCGGGTTTCCAATGCGCTGGAAAAGCCAAAGAGTAGCCCGCCGCCAAACGCGCCGAACGGCAGATATTTGCCGAAGATCATCGCGGCCAGCGCGATAAAGCCACGCCCGGCGGTCATGTTGTCGTCAAAAGTACCGGTGGTTTCCAGCGACAACCACGCACCTGCCAGTCCGGCGATCAGGCCGCCGATGATGACATTGATCCAGCGGTTGCGCAGCACGTTAATTCCGAGGGTGTCGGCTGCATGGGGATTTTCGCCCACGGCTCGTGTGCGCAGCCCCCATCGTGTGTAAAACAGCATCACGTGGGTGACGATCAACAGGATGAACATCAAATAGAAGATGGGCTTACCCTGGAAGAAGATTTCACCTACGACCGGAATATCCTTCAGAATCGGGATGGGGATGGCTCGCAGGGTTTCGCGACCGGCATCTGCCTGTTGCAGCAGCACTTCACGGCGCAGAAAGCTGGTGAGGCCAAGCGCCAGAATGTTGATCACCGTACCGCTGACGATCTGGTCGGTCTTAAAGGTGATCGACAACCAGGCATGCAGCGCTGAGATTAAGCCGCCGGAAAGCACCGCCACGATCACGCCGAAGAAAATTGCTGTCTGGCTGTCCATCGAGGGCAGCAGCAGCGTGAATGCGATAAAGCCGAAAGCCGCCCCGGTCAGCATCATGCCTTCAATGGCGATATTGACCACACCTGCACGCTCGCACCAGATTCCCGCCAGCGCACCGATGACGATCGGCGTGGCAAGACGCATACTGGAAGCCAGCATACTGGTGGCGTTGGTGCTCTGGCCGACGGCGGCGGCGATCAGCACAGTCGGGAAGATCAGTGCGCCGCACAACAGCAGCAGCCAGAACTTGATGCGATCCAGGCGTTCGACTGGCACCAGCGAAATGATCCCACTGGCGATGTAAATCAACGCCACCACGATCATGTACGGCCTGACAAATACATCCAGCGAGAGCGTCCCGCCACCGGGCGCGCTGCCAAATGTCAGCGTGGTGATGGCATCGGCGGCATAATCACCCACATTGGATAGCAGCAGCAGCCCTGCCAGCACAAAGATGATCGCGAACACGCCAGTTCGTGTGACGCGCAGGCGCTCGCGCCAGCTTTTTGTCTCCACAACGCTGGCCTGCATCGGAGAATTCAACGTCGTCATGGATCAGCCTCCCCAACCCTTGGAGAATACCGTGCCGGTAGATTCCCCCTTGCCTGCCTCTGGTACCCGCCACACATATCGGATGATGGAATCGGCAGCGATAAACATAATGATCAACGACTGGATAATGATGACCAAATCGACAGAGATGTCGGCGTTAATCTGCATCAGGCCCGCGCCGGTCAGCAGGCCGCCCCATAACAACCCGGCGGCGATCATGTTGCGTGGATTGCTACGAGCCAGCAAGGCGACTGCAATGGCGTCGAAGCCCATCCCGGCGAAGAATGAAGGCTGCATGTTATGCTGCACCCCGCTCATCTGGATGGTGCCTGCCAGCCCGGCCAACGCGCCGCTGAGGGCCATCGCCAGGATCATGTTGCGCGGCACGCTCATGCCGGAATATTTGGCTGCGTTGGGATTCGCACCCACAGTCCGCAGCTCAAAGCCGAGTGTGGTCCGGGTCAGAAACCAATCGGTGAACCATACCGCGAAGAACATAATCAACAGGCCAAAATGCAGCCCGTCGCGGACGCTGATCCAGCGCAGGAATAGGCCACCCAGTGCCACCAGCAGGCCCATCACCACCGGACGAATCAGCCGTCGCCCATTGGCGCGGATGCGCGAGTAATCGCGCAAGAAGAGGAACAGTCCCACAAGAATGCCCGCCAGCACATAGTAAATCCAGGCAATCTGGGTGAAAAGTGGCAGCTGCGCTGTCTCGGCGATGAAGGGTGTGCGCGGGATGCTGGATGCCGCATCCAGCAGAATCACCGGATCGTTGGACTTAATCAGCCAATCAATGGTAAGAATGGCGATAAAATTGAGCATGATCGTCGTGATGACTTCATGCGCGCCCGTAAAGGCTTTGAGTGCGCCGGGGATCGCGCCCCACAAAGCACCGCCAATCAACCCCGCCAGCAGGACCAGTGGCAGACGCAGCATCTGCGGAGCATCGAACAACTGCGAGAAGCCGATCCAGACAGCAAGGGTCGCGCCGATATACAACTGGCCTTCCGCGCCGATATTAAACAACCCGGCCTTGAAGCCCAGCGCGACGGCTAACCCGGCAATCACATAAGGGATGGCGCGAACAATCGTTGCCTCCAGATTGGCCGGCGAGAACAACAGCACGCTGCTGCCCAACCGCAAATAGACGATATCCGGGCGATCATCCGACCGGTCATCGGGGGTGTTGTTGTCGCTATAGATGATGCCGGTGTTCTGGCTGCTGTTGGGGTCTACGATCAAGCGGTTGCCCACACGGCGGACGATCAGGTTATCCGCCAGCGTGGCGTCAAGATCGGTCGAGAGTGCTGCTGCCACATCGTCACCCGTCAGCACATCCGCGTCGAACATGCGGCGGACCATCAGCGTTTGCTCTGCTGCCGCTGCCGGGTCTTGTACGCCTGCTTCATCCAGCAGATTTTGGGTTTCGACGAGGTCGCGTACGTCTTCGGTTCCCAGCGCAGCGATTTCAGTGAGCGCGGCAGCATCGGTGCTGCCCGGTTCGATTCCCGCTGCGGCCAATGTATCAATCTGGCTGACCATGCGGTCCAGCGAGACGATGCCTTCGCTGTCTACCAGCTTCATGGCTGCCAACAGGTCTTCGTCGCTGTAATCGGCTGCCGATGGCACAACTGCTTCCAGGTCAGCCCGGTCCTCAGCCGTGATTTCATCTTTGTTGCGATAATCTTCGGCGAGGCGGCGTACATCGGCCCGTTCCAGTTCGTTCAGATCGGCGATCAGCGGGCGTAGATTGTCGAGTGTATCGACACCGACGCGCTCAATATCGCTGATGGTTGCACCAAGCTGGTCAAATTCCTCATCGGTCAGGTTAACTCGCGCCAGCACATCTCCATAGCGCCGGACATTGTCACTGCCAATTGCGGCAATTTCCGTTGCATTGCGCGAAAAGTTGGTCAGGTCACGCGAGGTGAGGGGCGTTGCATTGGCGAGCAGTTCCACGAGGTTGACATCATCTTCAGAAACCAGATCGTTGATGGCTAACCCGGTTGACCCTTCGATCAATGCGCTGTAAGCTGCGCCAGAGGTGTGCAGGCCCTCAGTCACTGTCCCACCGGAGATGAGGCTGGTAAAAATCATGAACGGGATACCGATGAGAAAGGCGGTAACGACCGCCAGCACCGGCACCAATCCGGGGGTGATTCGCTGCCAGGTGCGCGCCAGCGGGGCCAGCGCTGCCGGACCGCGTACGGTATTCTCAGCCATGCGCTGCAACCTCCTGCTTGACACCAGCCATCAACAGACCTACCTTTTCGCGATTCGCTTCTTCAATCGGCAGCGTATCAATAATTTGACCTGCATACATCACCGCCACCCGGTCGGAGAGTGAGAGAATTTCATCCAGCTCTGCCGAAACGAGCAGCACACCGGTCCCTTCATCACGCATCTTGATGATTTGCTTGTGGATAAACTCAATCGAACCGACATCCAGACCGCGTGTGGGCTGCGCCACAATCAGGAGATGACTGGGGCGCGAGAATTCACGAGCGATAATGGTTTTTTGCTGGTTTCCGCCGGAGAGATTGCCGATGCTGACGAAAATACTGGGTGTGCGGACATCGTACAGATCGACCAGGCGGCGCGCGTTTTCGTCTTTGGCTTCCTCACTGGCAAGGATGCCCACGGCGAAGGGGCCGATGTAATAGGTTTGCAGGACGAGGTTATCCTTGATGGGAAACTCGGACACCATGCCATTTTTTTGACGGTCTTCTGGCACGTGGGCCACACCCGTTTCGGTCACGTTGCGCGGGCTGGCGTGGGTGACATCTTCTCCCTCAATGAGGACATGGCCGCTAATGATGGAGCGCAGGCCGGTGATGGCCTCGACCAGTTCCGTCTGCCCATTGCCCTGCACACCGGCCACGCCCAGGATTTCCCCGGCGCACACTTCCAACGAGAGATCACGGACGACTGGCAGGTCACGATCATCATTTACATTGAGATTTTTGATTGCCAGCACGGGTGCGCCCGGATGGGCAGGGCCTTTCTCTACCTGCAAAATAACGTCGCGCCCCACCATCATCGACGCCAGTGATGCCTGTGTAGACTGCTTTGGATCAGCGTGCCCAACCACCTTGCCGTTGCGTAGCACGGTGACATAATCGCAGATTTCCAGAATTTCCTTGAGCTTGTGCGAGATAAAGATGATGCTGACGCCGCGATCCAGCAGGCTGCGCATAATATTGAACAGGCTTTCCGCTTCCTGGGGCGTGAGCACAGCGGTCGGCTCGTCCAGAATCAGAATATCCGCTTTGCGATACAGTGCTTTGATAATCTCGACACGCTGCTGGACACCCACAGGCAAATCCTCAACCAGCGCATCCGGATTCACATCCAGTCCATACTGATTGGCGATGTCGAGAATACGCTGACGAGCCGCACGGCGGTCGAGAAAAATACCGCGTGTGGTTTCATTGCCGAGCATGATGTTTTCGGTCACGGTCAGCAC
>JAIOHN010000236.1 GCA_019912985.1 Anaerolineae bacterium
ATGTACGGCTGTAACAAGCTGTACTGTGAGCATGTGGGCCGCTACTATTCATCACATTACCGGCAGCTAGCGGTTGAGCCGGAATTGTATGGTGTGGATTTTCGCAGCGTGCGTTTTCCGGGCTTGATCAGTGCTGTGACAATGCCCAGCGGCAGCACCAGCGATTATGCGCCGGAGATGTTACACGCGGCGGCCAAAGGTGAACCTTATGCGTCGTTCGTGCGTCCAGATACCCGCATCCCATTCATGGTGATGCCGGATGCGATCAAAGCGTTGTTGTCGCTTTCGGATGCGCCTCGCGAACAGCTCAAGCAATCGGTGTATAACGTGTCCAGCTTCAGTTTATCTGCACAGGAGATTGAAGCGATTGTGAAAGAGGCGTTCCCCGCTGCGCAGGTGACTTATGAACCGACGCATGGGCGACAAAATATCGTGGATAGCTGGCCTGAAGACATTGATGACAGTGCTGCCCGCCGTGACTGGCAATGGCATCCGGAGTATGATGCTGCCCGCGCCTTTAAGGAATACCTGATCCCCACTATTCAACAACACTACCAGAACTAAAGTACAGTTACAATATGTGTGCGGACAGATACTATTAGTGTCTGTCCGCTCCTGGTGTCTTTCTGGTAGTCTGTTATCCGTTATGAACCTATTTGAACCGTTAAAAACCTTAAAATAACTTATTGACTATACCATCTGAACCAATTTGGGTATATAGTTAACATTACACTCACAGTATAATAGCGTGTGGTAAGCCTGTGCCTGCCAGGAGGTTCTCAATTTGCAGAATCAAGCGACCTATGATTTGAAAAATGTAGTTTCGGATAACCGGTTGACCGGGCTGTGGCGCATGCTGACAGGTTTTCGTCTGTCATATGTTGGCGCGTTGTTTACGCTTGCGGTGGCAACAGTGGCAAAGACTGGTTCCTATCTGCTGTTGGCCTATTTCGTCGACACAGTGCTGGGGGGCGGTGAGGCAGACAGCGTTGATACCTTCCTACTCATTGCGCTGGGGTTTGTCATCCTGGCGTTGCTGGAAGGCTTTTTCACATTTCAGAGCGGCAAGCTGGCAGCACAAACTGGGGAAGGGATTGCGCGGCGTTTGCGCAACTACCTGTTCGACCATGAGCAGCGCTTGACCTTTACCTACCACGATAAGATGCAGACAGGTGAATTGATCCAGCGTTCAACATCAGACGTGGATGCAGTGCGACGCTTCTATGCCGAGCAAGCGTTGGGTGTTGGGCGTATTATCACCCTGTTCATTATCAATTTTACAGCGGTGTTCCTGCTCAATTCTACACTGGCGGTGCTGTCCGTGATCGTCATCCCGATAATGGTGGGGATGTCTTTCGTCTTCTTCCGGCGCATTGCCAAGGTTTACGAGGCTTTCCAGGAACAGGACGCGGTGCTTTCCACGGCATTGCAGGAGAATTTGTCCGGTGTGCGTGTGGTGAAGGCCTTCGCGCGCCAGGATTACGAAATGGACAAGTTCGACAAAGAGAACTGGAAGCGCTTTGACCTGGGACGCAAGATGCTGCGCATGATGTCCTATTACTGGCCGGTTTCCGATACGATGGGGTTCATTCAGCTGTTATTCGGGTTGACCCTCGGCGCGCTGCTGGCGATTGACGGCACGATTTCGGTTGGCGTGTACATCGCTTACGCAGGCATGGTAACGCGTATCATCTGGCCGATGCGTGAGTTGGGCCGCCTGATTGTGCAGATGTCCACCGGATTGGTTTCCATGGGGCGTGTGACCGATATTATCCGGGAAGATCGCGAACCGCTGGACACCGGGCTTTATCTCGATACGAACTTGCGCGGTGAGATTGAATTCAAGCATGTATCATTCGGCTATGACGGGGAAGATGATCGTATTCTGCATGACATCAGTTTCCGTGTAGAGGCGGGACAGTCCATCGCGCTGCTTGGTTCGACTGGCTCGGGTAAAACCACGTTGGTCAATCTGCTGCCACGTTTCTATGATTACACGTCAGGCAGCATCCTGGTTGATGGTCGCGAACTAACGGAATACTCCCGACGCTATCTGCGTGACCAGATTGCCAAGATTGAGCAGGAACCGTTTCTGTTCTCGCGCACTATTCGCGAAAATATCGCTTACGGGATGAAGCGCGATGTGTCGGATGAAGAGGTCATTGCGGCGGCGCGTGCGGCGGCTGTGCATGATGTAATCGAATCCTTTCCCAAGGGATATGAAACCCTGGTGGGTGAGCGCGGTGTGACGCTCTCCGGCGGGCAGAAACAGCGTGTAGCGCTGGCGCGAACACTGCTGAAAAACCCATCTATCCTGGTTCTGGATGACACCACTTCCTCGGTGGATACGGAGACAGAGGCGGAGATTCGCAGCGCACTACGGCGGCTGATGAGGAACCGGACGACATTTATCATCGCACATCGTATCCAGAGCCTTATGACCGCAGATCAGATTCTGGTGATGGACAAAGGCCGGATTGTGCAACGCGGCACTCACGACGAACTGATGCAGGAACCGGGCATTTATCGCCAGGTTTACGATGTGCAGGCGCGCATAGAAGACGAGCTCGAAAAGGAAGTAACGGGTGTCTGATACCTATTTTGAAGAAGAAGATTTTGACGGCCAGTTTAATGGCCGCACCCTGCTGAGGATTCTGGGGCTTGTCAGGCCGCACTGGCGTTTTGTCGCAGGCTTCATGACCGCGATCGGCATCGTTTCTTTCCTGGAGTCGTACTTCACGCTGCTTACCAAACGCATCATTGACGAGGCGATTATCCCACAGAATGCCGAAGCACTGCGTGAGATCATTTCGATCTACGCGGTGATCGTGGTGGTGTTTGCGGTGATGGTGTTCACGTTCATTTACCTTGCGGGTGTGCTTGGGCATCGTGTGCAGTATGATCTGCGCAAGACGTTGTTTAACCATCTTCAGAAGCTGTCATTCTCGTACTTTGATCGTACCCCGGTCGGTTGGATCATGTCGCGTCTGACCTCTGATACTGAGCGTATTGCCGAGTTGGTGACCTGGGGGATGCTCGACGTAACCTGGGCGATCATGAACATCACCATCTCGCTGATCTTCATGCTCACGATCAACTGGCAACTGGCGCTGGTGGTGTGTGCGCTGCTACCGCTGTTGCTGTGGGTTGCGGTGTGGTTTAAGCAGCGCATCATCGTACAGTACCGGCTGGCGCGCAAAATCAACTCCAAGATTACCGGCTCGTACAATGAGAACATCACTGGTGTGCGGGTTATCAAAGCGCTGGGGCGTGAGGATAAGAACCTGGAAGAGTTCGGTATCCTGACCAGTGATATGTTCGGGGCGTCCTACCGGGCAGCATGGCTCTCGGCACTGTTTCTGCCAGTGGTGCAGTTGCTGACGGCGGTGGCACTGGGCGCGATTATTGTCAGCGGTGGTTTGCAGGCACAGACCGGCGGGATGACGATCGGCGGTATCCAGGCGTTCATCGCCTATGTGACGTTCATGCTGTGGCCGATCCAGGACATTGCGCGGATTTACGCTGCCATGCAGCAGGCGATTGCGTCGGCTGAACGTACTTTCTCACTGATCGACACCGAGCCGGAAGTCGTGAACCGGCCTGAGGCAGTTGAAGTCGAAACCATTGCAGGCGACATCGAGTTCGATCATGTGGAATTCTATTACGAAGCCGATAAGCCTGTGCTGCGCGATTTCTCGCTGACGGTCAAGCAGGGTGAGACGATTGCGCTGGTGGGGCCGACAGGTGCCGGTAAATCGACCATCGTCAATCTGATTTGTCGCTTTTATGAGCCGAAACATGGTGTCATCCGTATCAACGGACACGACTACATGGATATGACGCTGCACAGCATTCAGTCACGCATCGGGATGGTGCTGCAAACACCACATCTGTTCTCTGGTACAGTTCGTGAGAATATCCGTTACGGTCGCCTGGAAGCGACTGATGCCGAGGTGGAAGATGCCGCGCAACTGGCAGGGGCGCATGATTTCATTGTGACCCTGGATGATGGCTACGATACCCAGGTGGGCGAGGGCGGTAATATGCTCTCGGTCGGGCAGAAGCAGCTCATCAGCCTGGCACGTGCGGTGCTGGCGAAGCCGGAAATTTTCATCATGGACGAGGCCACCAGCTCGGTAGACACACTGACCGAGGCGCTCATTCAGCGCGGCATGGAGCAACTGATGCAGCGCTCCACCAGCTTCGTGATCGCCCACCGGCTTTCGACCATCAAGCGTGCTGATCGCATTATTGTGCTCAAGGATGGGCAGATTGATGAGATGGGCAGCCACAGCCAACTGATGCAGCAGCGCGGCCATTACTACCGGCTGTACACCAAGCAGTTCCGTGAGGAACGCGAGCAGCAGTACGACCCATATGGCAACGTGCTGGCACCTGAAGTCGCGATGGGCGACTGACGTAAAACCGATTGAAAATCATCGACCCCGGCTCAATAGTCGGGGTTTTGTTTTGGTGCAAGATGGTTCAGTGCGTTTCGCTGAGAGCCGCGTTATACTCAAACCCTGTGCGTAGATTTCAATGAGGATAATAGAGTTATGGCTGAAAAATTACGTTGGGGCATCATTGGCACAGGAAACATCGCCGGGCAGTTTGCGCGTGGTCTGGAAGTCGTACCTGACGCTGAACTGGTCGCAGTCGGTTCGCGGACGCAGGAATCGGCAGATGCTTTTGGCGAGAAATTCAATGTCCCCAACCGCCACCCAAGTTATGAAGCGCTGGCGAATGACTCCCAGGTTGATGCGGTGTATATCTCCACGCCACACAATTTGCACTACGATAACACGCTGCTGTGTCTGGATGCAGGCAAAGCGGTACTGAACGAAAAGCCATTCGCGATCAATGCCAGGGAAACCAAGGCGATGATCGACAAAGCGCGTGAGAAAAAACTGTTTTTGATGGAAGCGATGTGGACGCGTTTCTTCCCGATCATGTACCGGCTGCGTGAGCTGTTGGCACAGGGTGCGATTGGGGAAGTGCGCATGGTACAGATTGATTTTGGTTTCCGCACCAATTTCAACCCCAAGGGCCGCCTTTTCGACCCGGAGTTGGGCGGTGGTGCGCTGCTGGACGTGGGCATTTATCCCAACTCGCTGGCGTCGATGATCCTGGGTACACCCAACCGCGTGACCAGTATGGCGACCATGGGCGAAACCAGGGTCGATGAACAATCAGCGATGATCCTGGGATACGAAGGTGGACAGTTGTCCATACTTTCCTGCGCGGTGCGTACCAACACGCCACATGTTGCGGTCATCAACGGCACCGATGGCCGGATCACGGTCCATTCTTCCTGGTGGAAACCATCGAAGATGACTGTTGAAGTCCGCGACAAAGACGCCGAAGTGGTTGAACTGCCGTTCACGGGGAATGGCTATAACTACGAAGCCGAAGAAGTCGCGCGCTGTCTGGCGGCAGGCAAGCTGGAAAGCGATGTAATGCCGCTGAATGAAACCCTTTCGATTATGCAAACCCTGGACGAAATCCGCGCCCAGTGGGGCTTGAAATACCCGATGGAGGCGTAAAACATGGAATATGGCAATATTCCTGGTGTGACCAAGCCGTTGTCGCGCATTATCCACGGCACGACGATGATTGGCTCCAAAGACCTTGATTATTCCTTTGATCTGCTCGACTCCGTACTGGCACTGGGCATTACCACGTTCGATACTGCCCATGTCTATGGTGGCGGCGACAATGAGCGGACCGTAGGCCGCTGGTTTAATGATCGTGGCGTGCGTGACCAGATCGTGATTATCGGCAAGGGCGCACATCTCAACTCGGACCGTCGACGGGTGACACCTTTCGACATTCAGGCTGATGTTCACGACTCGCTGGCACGTTTTAAGACGGATTACATTGACCTCTACCTGCTGCATCGTGATGATCCCACGCAACCTGTAGGGCCGAGTATCGAAACCCTCAACGAACTCAAGGACGCGGGCAAGATTCACGCCTTTGGCGGATCAAACTGGTCTGTCGAACGCCTGATCG
>JAIOHN010000019.1 GCA_019912985.1 Anaerolineae bacterium
AATCTATTATTCATCAAAACCTAACCTTACCAAGAATCTCTAATTTTAACTCTACATATAATGTACAAAAAAGTCTGTTTGCTGAAAACGAATGAATATGTACAATATGAGGATAAATCCGACTTATTTGGACTTTTCAGATGGTCTGATACCTTTTTGAGAGATAGAAGTGTGAAGATCGACATTTTTCCTTCAGGATTGAGTATTACTGAATTTGGTTTGAAATTGTGGATTTCACGAAAGATTTGCTATAGATACAGCGGCTAAGACGACCTGACAGACTGGGGATTCTGTTTTCGCTTCTTCCCTTGATGGTTAAGAGGTAGGTGCTGGCCTCTGTATGCCAACCTAATCACTCAATTGATGCTCTACAAAGTGGCTCTCCACAAGAGGATGATTCTGACATGCCTAATGCACTGGCGGAGCACACCAACTGTTACATTCACGTCAGTTTGGCTACCGATATTGCGCCGCGAATTGTCTGTCGTATAAGCCTTGGATACAATTCCGGTTTTCTGCGTTGTCTCTTCCTCGAAGTCTAACGCTGGATACACCTAACCTTTAAGCCCGCTCATGACAACGCCTTTGATGAAGTATCGTTGAGCAAAGAAGAACAGCACAATGACAGGCAAGATCATGGCTGTTGAGGCTGCTAGCTGTAGATCCCAACTGACATCTTCAGAACTTCGGAAAGATGCCAATCCAACCGCCAAAGTAAAGTTCGATGGCGAACGCAGATAAATAATCGGGCCAAGCAGATCGTTCCAAGCATTTCGGAAGGTGAAAATGGCGATGGTTATGAGGGCAGGTTTGGAAAGTGGCAACATTACGCGCCAGTAGATGCCGAACTCGCTGGCTCCATCTATTCGCGCTGCATCAGCGAGATCTTCGGGAATGCTCCGGAAAAACTGACGCAAGAGAAAGATGTTAAAAGCCCCACCACCAAAGAACAAGGGTAGGGTCAGAGGTATGAATGTATCTATCCATCCTAGACGGGAGAAAATAATAAATTGAGGTACGATCAGAATGGCATAGGGTAGGAACAAGGTTGCCATCACGATTCCGAACCAGAAGTCGCGTCCCGGAAAGCGAATACGGGCAAAACCATACGCACAAAACGAAGACGAAGATACGACAGCAATAATGTTCAAGAGGACAATGATGCCGGTGTTCGCAAAGTAAAGATGAAAAGGCTTGATCGTCAGCGCTGTTGGGTAGTTCTCCCACATGATGGGGTCTGGAATCCATGTTGGCGGATACTGGAAAATCTGGACTTGTGGTTTAAGTGAGCTTGTCACTAGCCAGATAAAAGGTAACAGCATAACAATCGCCAATACAACTAGCATCACGATAGTTGCCAAGCGCCACAGCGCGTTGCTGCGGAAAACCGAACCTTGCAGAACATATCGTACTGTCTGTTCAGTGTTGCGTGTCAGATTTTGTCTGCTCATGGTGTTAAATCGCCTTAATCGCCTGGATTTTCGTAGTAGACATAACGACCGATGTACTTAAACGTTACGAATGAGAGCAACATCAAAATAATGAAGAGCAGCCAGGATAGTGTCGCCGCATAACCCATACGCTGGCTCTGGAAGGCGGTTCTGTAGATATACAGA
>JAIOHN010000237.1 GCA_019912985.1 Anaerolineae bacterium
ATTAGGGCACGCGGGAAAAATGGACATAAGTGTCTAGTCCTGTCCATCGCTCCGCAAAGTTTGATGGACAGGCGTGAAATTGCTATATCGTTGAGTTAGCTAGTAATACATCATGTCCATTTAACGTCGACTTGGCTGTACTCGCGTGTCTGCCAATTCCACCACCGGTGCAACAGCCTGGTGCCCGCGACAGGCCTCGAACCTGTAAGCCGCTCTCGCAGCACCACCTCCTCAAGCTGGCGTGTCTTCCGATTCCACCACACGGGCAATGTCTGTGCGCTGCCGGCTGCGCTGTTGGTCTTCCGGCTTGACCTTCCTGGTGGCCCGATACGCGGTCTGGGCTGCAACCTCGGGCCAACGGTTGCAGCATCCCTTCGGGATTCTATGCGCCAGCTCCGTCGCGATCTTCCTTGACGGCGGCGATCTTCTTTCTCAGCGCCTTGATCGCCTCGTGGCGATCCTCCCACCACTGCGCGACAGATTGCTTATCGTCGTCCGACCGCCCCTTGCCGGGAAACTTGCCATCCTCGAGCAACATCTCGAACAGATCGGCAACGCTCGTCGCTGTGGCGATAAGGCCGCCAACCGGGTCCTGGTCGGCAGTGATTCTGGATTGAGTATTTGACATTGGCTTCTCCAAATGGATACCCTATATCAAGCTTATCGTTTGCTTGAAAATCGTAACCCTGCCGGAGAAAATATTTCCGAAGATGGTGCGTCCTGACGGGATCGAACCGCCGACACTCGCCTTGTAAGGGCGCTGCTCTACCGAGCTGAGCTAAGGACGCGATGAATGGCGGAGCGTACGGGATTCGAACCCGTGTAATCCGGATCGACAGTCCGGTGCGATAGACCTCTACGCGAACGCTCCATTGTTTTGGCGGAGAGACTGGGATTCGGACCCAGGTGCCCATTCTTCATGGACTCTCGCTTAGCAGGCGAGCGCCTTTGACCACTCGGCCATCTCTCCGTGTTTGGCGCCCCCGGAAGGAATCAAACCTCCGGCCTCGCGGTTCGTAGCCGCGCGCTCTGTTCACTGAGCTACGGGGGCAATCCTGGTCTCCCTGGCGTGAATCGAACACGCGACCTCCTGTTCCCGAAACAGGCGCGCTCCCAGCTGCGCTACAGAGAGGAAATGCTGTCTGGCGGAAGCGAGAGGATTCGAACCTCTGTGGCCTTGCGGCCCATCTGCTTTCGAGGCAGCGCCGTTTACCCTGCTCCGGCACGCTTCCGTATTCTTGGCGGAGAGGGAGCGATTCGAACGCTCGTGCCGCATTGCTGCGACCATCCGGTTTCCGGCCGGCGCCCTTAGGCCTCTCGGGCACCTCTCCAAATTGGTTGCAGCAGGTGTGCTGTTACGCCAAAGGATCACCAGTTTGCCGGTCCCGCCCCAGCTTCTGGACTGCTACCGCCCAGGCCCTCGCGGGTGCCGCCTCGCATCCACTCCTTAGCCGATGGCTGCTTCTAAGCCAACGGTCCTGCTGCAAACCTGGCGGCGAGTGAGAGGATTCGAACCCTCGTGGCGTTTCCGCCCATCCGTTTTCAAAACGGCGCCGTTAGGCCACTCCGGCAACTCGCCATAAATGGGTGCAGGCCCACTCGCAGTTTTAAGGCGCGTCGCTCGCGCGAGCTTCGCACCGCCTTGGCTTTTCGGGATATCCCTACCGGCGCCACCCGGTTCTTCCAAGGCTCGTCTATCTCCCCCGAGTGGTGGGGTGCGGGGCTGGCAACCCCAGTCTTTCGCCACAGCCTGCAATTCGTGGTGGAGGTGACAGGACTTGAACCTGCAGCCGTCTGCTTGCAAAGCAGTTGCTCTACCAATTGGAGCTACACCCCCATGTTCATCAAGTCTGCGCTCGCCGGCCGCTCATGCCCGCCAAGAGGACGTGCGGCGTTACGATTTCCGCCTCGGCGGCGCCACACCGTTTCTCCGAGGCGACCTTGGCGCATCACTCGTCCGTGACGTGGACGAGCGGCAAGCCCAGGCTTGATGATTCGTGGTGCCGCCGACAGGGGTCGAACCTGTGACGCCCGGGTTTTCGGCCCGGCGCTCTACCAAACTGAGCTACAGCGGCAAATTTTTTGATGGTCTCTGCTGTGCGGGCTGGGATCGAACCAGCGATGCCTTTCGGCGGACGGTTAACAGCCGTCTGCATTACCGCTCTGCCACCGCACAACAGAG
>JAIOHN010000238.1 GCA_019912985.1 Anaerolineae bacterium
CATTCGTCCAGGAAAGGATTATCGCCATGACTCATGGAACATTTGAAGCGACTGACCAGAATTTTCAACCGGATGTACTCGACTCCGCCCTGCCGGTGCTGATCGAATTTACCGCCGATTGGTGTCCGCCGTGCAAGATGCTGGCCCCGATTGTCCACGAAATTGCGCACAAATATGAAGGCAAGCTGCGCGTCGGGATGCTGGACAGCGACCTGAACCCGGAAGCCGTGATGCAGTACGGCGTGATGGGGCTGCCGACGCTGATCCTGTTCGTGGATGGCAAACCGGTCGAGCGCATCACCGGTTACACGCCGCGCGACCGCATCGAGGCCAAGCTGCTGCCGCATCTGGCGACGGAACAGGCATGAAACAAAACAGGGCGGATCATGTACGATCCGCCCTGCTCTTTTAAGGCTTCTATGCTTATCTGATACCGCGATTTAGGCATACAATTCTCATAACGCTGTGACGCGGATGTCATCGTACTGTGTCTGCTCATTCGGGGCAGCATCGAATGTTATAATTCCAGATGAACTAAGAGTATCTTCCAGATCAATTAGTAGTTCATTGTTCAGCCATACCCTTAGCCTAGAGCCTTGGGCTTCTGCGCGGATGTTGTACCAGGTATTTAGTTGCAAGGGGTGTAATATAGTCGCGAGCCTTTCCCAATAGCCACTATTCACAATCCGAGCTAAAATGACCTCTTCTTGGTTTAGCGACAGCACGTAGAGATGCTCTTCTCTTCTTCTAAATACCAGTGTACCACCAACATCATCACCAAATTTTTTGAAACGCACTCGATATTCAATACGATAGTCGCACCAATCAACCCCACGAAATTCTACTGCAACTGGTCTTTTGACTTGATTATTTACCTCAAAGACCGGATTGCCTGTTTCATCATTAACAACTTTCCAATAGCTGTGTACTGGGAACCCATGAGCTATTCCACCGTCAAAACTTTCGCTAAATAATAGTGTTCCAGGGATAACTTGAGTGGGGTCACATGGAGGATTGACGGTTGATGGGACATTGGTTATCTGCACAGGCTCTTGTTGTGATGCTAACTGATTAGGGGGCTGCAAAGTTAAAGCCACATGTGTGCCAACCTCTTCTGCAACTTGTGTTCCTACAATCTCATCAATTTGTTTGCCTAAAAACGTGTTTATTATAATTGTCCCATCATTGCCAGAGGAAGCTACAAGACCTATTTGGAATGACCCCGAAAAAGTAGAGTCGCAAAGAAGGCGATATACTTTAATCGGGAGCAGAACACATGACAGGGACGCGACGGCAGTACACCCGCGAGTTCAAGCGGGAAGCCATTCGGCTGTATGAAACCAGCGGCAAGAGCGTGCGACAGATTGAGGTCGATCTGGACATCACACCGGGACTGCTGAACAAGTGGCGCGCCGGGCAACGGACGCAGGGGCAGCAGGCGTTTGTCGGTACCGGACATCAGACCGAGTTGGAAGCGGAGCTGCGCCGCCTGAAGCGTGAGAATGAGGTGCTGCGCCAGGAGCGCGACATTTTAAAAAAAGCCATTCAGGTGTTGGGCAAGGACGGGTATTGATCTATGGCTTCATCCAGCAGTATCAAAGCGAGTTCGAGGTCAAGATCATGTGTCGTGTCCTGGAGGTGTCGGTGAGCGGCTATTATGCCTGGCGGAAGCGACCTGCCAGTCAGCGTGAGGGGAGCAATGCGGGACTGGTGGCGCAAATCCGGCAAGTTCATGCTGCCAGTCGTCAGACCTATGGCTACCGGCGCGTTCAGGCAGCGCTGCGTCACCAGGGCATCGTCTGCAATCGCAAGCGGGTGGCGCGGCTGATGCGGTTGCATCACCTGCGCGGCTGTGACCGTCGCAAGCGTTGTCCCATCACGACCCGTTCCGGTCATGCCCTGCCGGTGGCAGCCAACTGGTTGCAGCAGGATTTCACGGCGGAGGCACCCAACCGCAAATGGCTGGGCGACATCAGCTACATTGACACGGACGAAGGCTTTCTGTATCTGGCGAGCCTGGAGGATGTTTTTTCACGCAAAATTGTCGGCTGGGCAATGGCTGACCACATGGAAACGGCATTAGTAGAGCAGGCACTGCACATGGCGCTGACACGGCGACAGCCGCCGCCCGGTTTACTGCACCATTCGGATCAGGGTAGTCAGTATGCCAGTCATGCCTACCAGACCCGGCTGGCAGCACAGGACATCCTGGTGAGTATGAGCCGACGGGGCAATTGCTATGATAATGCCATGAAGGAAAGTTTCTTTGCCACGCTCAAGAGCGAATGTGTTGCGCGTCCGTTTGCGACCCGCGACCAGGCACGGACCGCGATCTTTGAGTATGTGGAGGTATTTTACAATCGTCAGCGCTTACACTCGGCGCTGAACTATCTCAGCCCGGAGCAATTTGAACGGCAGTTCGATACTACTCATTGACTCCACTAAACGGGGGTCACTCCA